>NZ_JAQQPT010000030.1:0-89464 GCF_036688725.1 Pseudomonas lactucae
TCGAAAACTACTTAACTCATTGTTTACCAAGGAGTTTTCCGTTTCGACTGCGCCGGAAGTGGGGCGAATTATAGGCTCCCTGAATCTGTGGTCAAGGGTTAATTACGCTTTTGTTGCAGAAGGCGCTTTTTTCGCAATAAGACGAGGAATTCGCCGCGTCACGAACGGTATACGCAGCACCAGCAGCAGCGCACCTATAGAAGCATAGATAGCCCACTCCTTCAGATCAGCCCGCACAATCCACAACATGTGCAGCAACCCAAGCCCCAGAATCACATAGACCAGGCGATGCAACTTCTTCCATCGGCTGCCCAGCCGTCGCTGGCTATAACGGTTAGACGTGACGGCCAATAGCCATAACGACAAGAAACCCAATGCGCCCACAATAATGTAGGGCCGCTTACGCAGTTCCACGCCCAACTGCGACCAATCAAGCCCCAGGACGAATACGCAATAGGCTGCCAGGTGCAGCACCACATAGGCAAAGCACCACAAGCCAAGCTGTCGGCGCACTGCGATCCACCCCGCCCAGCCACTCAACTTCTGCAGCGGCGTCATACACAAGGTGATCAGCAACAGAATCAACGTGCCTAAGCCCAATCGATCAACCAGCACTTTGCCGGGGTCAGGTCCCAAGGCGAAACTCCATGCTTCATATAGCCACAACAACGGCCACAGAGCGGCGGCGATAAAGACACCCATGCGCCAGATGGGGTAACGCATCAATAATTCTTCCGCAGATCGAGACCGGTATAGAGAGAGGCAACCTCATCCGAGTAGCCGTTGAACATCTGCGTCTCGCGTACATTGGGGCTGAACAGGCCGCTCGGTAAACGACGTTCCCGCGCCTGGGTCCAGCGTGGGTGATCGACCGTAGGGTTCACGTTCGCATAAAACCCGTATTCATCCGCCGCAATGCTCTGCCATGTGGTTTTAGGCTGATCGCTGACAAGACTGATCCGCACGATGGACTTTACGCTCTTGAACCCATACTTCCACGGCACGACCAGCCGCAACGGCGCGCCGTTCTGATTGGGCAACTCCCGCCCATACATGCCAACCGCCAGAATCGCCAGTGGGTTCATCGCTTCATCCAGACGCAACCCTTCTACATAAGGCCAGTCGATCAAGCCAAAACTCGAACGCTGTCCCGGCATGCTCTTGGGATCCTGAAGCGTTTCAAAACGGATGTACTTGGCCTTGGAGGTCGGTTCGACCTGCTTGAGCAAGGCGGAGATCGGAAAGCCCATCCACGGGATAACCATTGACCAGGCCTCGACACAACGCAACCGGTAGATCCGCTCTTCCAACTGATAGGGTTTCATGAAGTCTTCCAAGGCATAACGCCCAGGCTTTGCGACCTCTCCATCAATCACCACACTCCAGGGTTCTGTCTTGAGTGAGCCCGCATTTTTCGCCGGGTCGCCCTTGTCGGTGCCGAACTCATAGAAGTTATTGTAGTGAGTGGCATCCTTGAACGGCGTGATCGCCTCATCCTTGACCGTTACCGCCTGCCATTTCGTTGTGGGCAGTTTCTCGGCAAACCAATTCGGCGCCTTGCCCGGCTCAACATCAGCATAACGCGCAGCCTCGTCCGCACTGGCCCAGCGCGGCAAGCTGCTGGCAGCGATACCGGCAAGCGCACCGCCGAGCAAGCTGCGGCGAGAAAGATAGAAGGATTCAGGTGTGACATCCGATTCGTGGCAATCGGACGCTTTAGGCAATTTGATTAACATGGCAACTCCGCAGCATTGGAGAACTGATGCACCAATAGACTGCGGAGTATGGGGGAAATTACATTAAGGCAATGTTTTGTCCCGGCGCAGATGCAGCAAATATTGAATCGGCCCGGAAGCGGCATAGACAAGGAATGCCAGCAGCAGAATCCGCGGCGGATCACTGAACACCACGGCGAACACCAACACCACCACCAGGATCGCCACGAACGGCACCCGCCCCTTGAGGTCGAGCTCCTTGAAGCTGTTGTACTTGATGTTGCTGACCATCAGCATGCCAGCCGCCGCCACCATCAAGGCCACCAGGAACGACATTTTCGACCCCTGGATGCCGTAGTCACTGAATGCCCAGACAATACCCGCCACCACTCCCGCAGCCGCGGGGCTGGCCAAGCCGATGAAGTAACGCTTGTCGGCAGTGCCCACCTGGGTGTTGAAGCGCGCCAGGCGCAAGGCAGCACCCGCCACATAGATGAAGGCAACCATCCAACCCACCTTGCCCATATCACCCAATGCCCAGGCAAACGCCAGCAATGCGGGTGCAACACCAAACGCCACCATGTCCGACAGCGAGTCGTACTCGGCACCGAAAGCACTTTGGGTATTGGTCATGCGCGCCACACGACCATCCAGGCCATCAAGCACCATGGCCACGAAGATGGCGATGGCGGCAAAGCCGAAATACTTGCTGGCACTCGCCGCATCACCCGCCGCGAGCGCGCTCTGGGCACTCATGGAGTTGATGATGGAATAGAACCCGGCAAACAGGTTCGCCGTGGTGAACAGGTTGGGCAAAAGATAGATGCCACGATGCCGGACCTTGCGGCCTTCCGCGTCATGCCCTTCTTCGACATGTTCATCGATCGGCAGCAGGCTTTCGGCGTCAGAAGCCTGGTTTGGCTCTTCGGGACGTTCGCTCATGGACTTTACCTTGCAACGGTTTGAAAAAATTCGACAAATACATGCGGTGCGCGTTCGCCCGCAAACGATGCAGCTTTATACCAGAACCCGCCCTGCAAACGAAAAAACGCGGCCTAAGCCGCGTTTTCTGTTGATGCGTACGACTTAGTTTTTGGCTTTGTCGACGATCTTGTTGGCACCGATCCACGGCATCATGGAGCGCAGTTGCTCGCCGATCACTTCGATACCGTGAGCGGCGTTGTTACGACGCTTGGCGGTCATCGAAGGGTAGCCGGTAGCGCCTTCGCTGATGAACATTTTGGCGTATTCGCCGTCCTGAATACGTTTCAGGGCGTTGCGCATGGCCTGACGGGACTCGGCGTTGATCACTTCCGGGCCGGTCACGTACTCGCCGTATTCGGCGTTGTTGGAGATCGAGTAGTTCATGTTGGCGATACCGCCTTCGTACATGAGGTCAACGATCAGCTTCAGTTCGTGCAGGCACTCGAAGTAGGCCATTTCCGGCGCGTAGCCGGCTTCAACCAGGGTTTCGAAACCGGCTTTGACCAGTTCAACGGTACCGCCACACAGAACGGCTTGCTCGCCGAACAGGTCGGTTTCGGTCTCGTCCTTGAAGGTGGTTTCGATGATGCCGGTACGACCGCCACCCACGCCGGCGGCGTAAGACAGGGCTACGTTCTTGGCGTTGCCCGAAGCGTCCTGGTAGATCGCGATCAGGTCAGGGATACCGCCGCCTTTGACGAACTCGGAACGCACGGTGTGACCCGGCGCTTTTGGCGCGATCATGATCACGTCCAGGTCAGCGCGTGGCACAACCTGGTTGTAGTGAATCGCGAAGCCGTGGGAGAAGGCCAGGGTGGCGCCCTTCTTGATGTTCGGCTCGATTTCGTTCTTGTACAGCGCGGACTGGAACTCGTCCGGGGTCAGGATCATGACCAGGTCGGCAGCCGCAACCGCGGACGCCACGTCGGTCACTTTCAGGCCATGGGCTTCAGCCTTGGCAACGGTGGCCGAGCCTTTGCGCAGACCAACAGTCACGTCAACGCCGGAGTCTTTCAGGTTGCACGCTTGCGCATGCCCCTGGGAACCGTAGCCGATGATGGCGACTTTCTTGCCCTGGATGATCGACAGGTCACAATCTTTATCGTAATAAACTTTCATGAGGTTCCTCTATATATCCAGGCCATCAGGCCATTCACTAATTTGGGTTAGATGCTGAGTACTTTGTCGCCACGGGCAATGCCGGTGACACCACTGCGTACGGTTTCCAGAATCGAGGCCGTCCCGATCGACTGGATGAAGCTGTCCAGCTTGTCGCTCGTACCGGTCAGTTGCACGGTATAAACGCTGGCGCTCACATCGACGATCTGCCCGCGATAGATGTCGGTGGTGCGTTTGATCTCGGCACGCTGGGCACCCGTGGCCTTGACCTTGACCAGCATCAGCTCGCGCTCGATGTGAGCGCTTTCCGACAGGTCGACCAGCTTGACCACTTCGATCAGCTTGTTGAGGTTCTTGGTAATCTGCTCGATCACCTCATCGTGACCCACAGTGGTCAACGTCAGGCGCGACAGGGTCGGGTCTTCGGTCGGGGCCACGGTCAGGCTTTCGATGTTGTAGTTGCGTTGCGAAAACAGGCCGACAACACGAGACAGAGCGCCGGGTTCGTTCTCCAGAAGCAGGGAGATAATGTGCCGCATGATTAAGTACGCTCCGTCTTGTTCAGCCACATGTCGCGCATAGAGCCGTCTTTGATCTGCATCGGGTAGACGTGCTCGCTGGTATCCACCTTGATATCGATGAACACCAGGCGGTCCTTCATGGCGAACGCCTCTTCCATCTTCGGCTTGAGATCTTTCAGATCGGTGATGCGAATGCCGACATGGCCATAGGCTTCAACCAACTTGATGAAATCTGGCAACGATTCCATATAGGAATGAGAGTGACGGCTACCGTAGCTCATGTCCTGCCATTGACGAACCATGCCCAGCACGCCGTTGTTCAAGCAGACGATCTTCACCGGAAGACCGTATTGCAAGCACGTCGACAGTTCCTGAATGTTCATCTGGATACTGCCTTCACCGGTAACGCACGCAACGTCGGCGTCCGGGAAACTCAGTTTCACACCCATGGCCGCAGGGAAACCAAAGCCCATCGTGCCCAGGCCGCCGGAGTTGATCCAGCGGTTAGGCTTATCGAACTTGTAGTACTGGGCGGCGAACATCTGGTGCTGGCCCACATCGGAGGTCACAAAGGCGTCGCCCTTGGTCACTTCGCACAGGGTCTCGATTACGGTTTGCGGCTTGATGATGCTGCCGTCGCCCTTGTCGTAAGGGAACAGGCCACGGTCACCGCGCCATTCGTCGATCTGCTTCCACCAGCTGGCAACGGATTCCTTGTTCGGCGTTTCGCCGATGTCCTTGAGCGCGGCGACCATTTCGGTCAATACGCTTTCCACTGGCCCCACGATCGGCACGTCGGCCTTGATGGTCTTGGAGATAGACGCCGGGTCGATGTCGATGTGGATGATCTTGGCATTCGGGCAGAACTTGCTCGCGCCGTTGATCACACGGTCATCAAACCGCGCGCCCACGGCCAGGATCACGTCGGCGTGGTGCATGGCCAGGTTGGCGGTGTAGCTGCCGTGCATGCCGAGCATGCCGACGAACTGGCGGTCCGTACCTGGGAATGCGCCGAGGCCCATCAGGGTATTCGTTACCGGCAGGTTGAGCAGCTTGGCCAGTTCGGTCAGCGGCGCGGAACCACCGCCCAGGATCACGCCACCGCCCGAGTACAGCACTGGACGCTTGGCTGCCAGAAGCATTTCCGCCGCCTTGCGAATTTGCCCCGAGTGCCCACGGACAGCCGGGCTGTAGGAGCGCAGCTTGGCCTTCTTAGGGAAGACGTATTCGAATTTTTCAGCCGGGTTGGTCATGTCTTTCGGGATATCGACCACCACAGGGCCCGGGCGACCGGACTGTGCGAGGTAGAACGCCTTTTTCATGACTTCCGGGATTTCCGAGGCGTGCTTGATCATGAAGCTGTGTTTCACGATCGGCCGGGAGATACCGATCATGTCGGTTTCCTGGAATGCATCGGTACCGACCATGGTGCTAGGCACCTGGCCAGAGATGATTACCATCGGGATGGAGTCCATATACGCAGTCGCGATGCCGGTAATGGCATTGGTTGCGCCTGGGCCGGAGGTGACCAGTACCACGCCGGCTTTACCGGTGGCACGGGCGTAGCCGTCAGCCATATGGGTCGCGGCCTGTTCGTGGCGAACCAGGATGTGGGTAACAGCCGGCTCCTTGAACAGTGCGTCGTAAACATGCAGCAGAGCACCACCTGGGTACCCGTAGATATAATCGACGCCTTCGTCACGCAAAAAGCGGACGAGCATCTCACCGCCAGATAAAAGCTCCACGTTGTTCACCTCTAAAACGCCAGAATACCGTCCGTTGAAAACCGACGGGTCTTAATAGGTTTACTTCTCAACAGAGCATGAGCGACGGTGGTCGCCGACTACGTCAGCACTGACTGAGCAAGTATTGGGATCGTCCCAAGTGTTGCGGGCTTTTCCCACCCAGCGCGAGGTAACGCGTTGCGGGTGTAACAGGTCGGCGCGGATATGCGCCTCATGATCTGCTGAGCGGGCCTGCTTCTGGCAGTCCCGATACAGCGGACTTTGGATTCTTCTGTTTCAGGCCGTTCAAGTCAAGCAATAATTGCGCTTTTTTCCAACTAAGCGCATGAGAACGTAGAAGAAAGGGCTTTGAGGAGGGATAAAACTCGCCTGAATGTCGTCAAGCGGTAGAAATGTGCGCAAGACTGCCGGAAAAACCGGCAGTCAGGCAATTAACGAGCGCCGACGATCAGTTGATCGAACTTTTTCAGCGCATTGCGCAAGCCAAGGCTCTCATGTGGTCGGTCGGCGTAGACCATCTCCGCCATTTCGAGGATGCCCGAGACATTGGGCAACGGCAGGTCCTGCTCGAGGATCTGCTTCATGCGTGCCAGGAAAATCCATTGCAGCCACTGGTGAAAGTCCAGGGTGTCCACCGAAAACGGTTCGACGCTGCTGAGCGCCTCGGCGCTGGGGGACACTTCGTCCCACCAGCCCTGCACGCGCAACTCGCGCTCGATCAGCAATAACTGTTCGGCTATCGCGGGCAACCGTGCATCCATCAGAGGTTGACCTTGGCTTTTTGACGAGCCTGGGCGGCGCCGGCTGCATCGCCCTGGGCGGCGCGCGCATCACCGATCAATGCCCACAGGCTGGCTTGCAGGTCGGGGCGGCCGTTGGCCAGTGAAAGGCCACGACGGGCAAACTGCTCGGCCTGCGGCGCGTCCCCTTGGGCCATGCGAACCTGGGCCAGGCGATACAGCACCTGCGGCTCACGCGGCGCAACACGCTGCGCACGCTCAAGACTTGAGGAGGCGCCGTTCAAATCACCTCCCGCCTGTTGTTGCTGAGCGGTGGTGAGCAAGGCCAGTACCGGACCGTCCAGTTGTTCGTCAGCCGACAGGCCTCCGGCGCTGGATGCCGATGGAATGCCGCTGGGCGTCGACGGCATGCTGTAGCTGCCCTGATTGACCGGTGCCGTCTGAATCGGTGTCGCGTCGATTGGCCCGGAGCTGCTCGGCCCCGGCGTCCATGGCTCAGCACTGATCGGTGCCGACGTAGCAGCGCCAGCGCCCGGCACCATCACCACCACGCCCGAATCCTGCGGCATGGCCTGAGGCTTGGCCTGCGCCGGACGATTGGTCACGGTCTGGCGGAAACCGCCATTGGCCGAAATCCGATCGCTATTGGAAACGGCCGTGCTCGAATCCACCACGGGAATGGAGCCGCGCTGCACGCTGGAGCAACCGCTGAGCAAAGCCAGAGCTGTAATCGCTGGAATACACCACTTGTTCACTTGAAACCCTCTTTGCTTAATTCATCCAGCCCTTGACCCAATCCATCACCGATTCCGCGTCAGCCGGGGCACCGCCCCCGCACGCAGCACCGGGTGGTGGTTCGCTGCCGCGAATATACGGCATCTGTACCGCGCCCGGACAGTTGGCATCGGAGCCTTGACCGGTGTGCGGGTCGATCCAGGCCTGCACGATATTGTCCGGCTGCGGCATGTTCAACGGCAACGGATCGGCCTTGCGCATGAAACTGGTCCAGACCTGCAGCGCACCGGTAGCGCCGGTAAACGGCGTCTTGCCATTGTCATCACGGCCCAGCCACACCACCGCCAGCACGTCCTGACCGAAACCGGCGAACCAGCTGTCACGTGAGTCGTTACTGGTACCGGTCTTGCCCGCCAACGTCAGGTTGGAAGGCAGCACTTTATAGACAGAGCTGCCAGTACCTTCGCGCATCACGCGCTGCATGGCGTTCTGGATCAGGTAGATGGAGCCCGCATCGAAACGCTGTTGAATCTGGAAAGGGTAGCGTTTAAGCGGCTCACCCTCGGCCGTCAGCACACTCCGGATCCCACGCATCGGTGTGTTGAAACCACCGTTGGCGAGGGTCTGGTACATGGTCGCGACTTCCATCGGCGTCATTGCACCGGCGCCCAACAGGATTGACGGGAAAGCCGGGAACTCACGGGTGATACCCAGTCGCGCCAGCGTCTTGAGCACATTCGGCACGCCCACTTCCAACCCCAGTCGCGAGGTGGAAATGTTGTACGAATGCGCCAGGCCTTGGTACAGGAACACCGTGCCATGGGAGCGACGATCGAAGTTCTGTGGCGTCCACACCTGGCCATCACCACCCTTGACCGACAGCGGGTCGTCCGACAGCCAACTGGTGAGCGTGTATTTGCTCGGTTTCTCGAGAGCCGTCAGGTAAACCGCAGGCTTGACCAGCGAGCCAATCGGCCGCACCGCATCCAGTGCACGGTTGAAACCGGCGAAGCTCGCCTGGCGACTGCCGATCATGGCCTGGACTTCACCGGTCTCCGGGTTGGTCACCACCATCGCCGCTTCCACTTCGTCCGAACCTTTGCGGCCGGTCAGGCGCTTGAAGGTGTCGTTGACTGAAGCCTCTGCCTTCATCTGCAGGATCGGGTCGAAGCTGGTGAATATCCGCAGACCCTCTTCGGTCAAGTCTTCGTCGCGATAGTCTTCACGCAACTGGCGCTTCACCAGATCGATAAAGCCAGGGAAGGAACTGTCCGCCAACTTGCCGCGCGTGGTCACGCCCAGCGGCATTTTCTTCGCTGCTGCGACCTGTTCAGCCGTGGCAACGCCCTGCTGCTCCAGCACATCGAGCACCAGGTTGCGGCGCTCCAGCGCACGCTCAGGGTTGCGACGCGGATTGTAGTAGGAAGGCCCCTTGACCATGCCCACCAGCAAGGCAACCTGATGCAGCTTCAATTCAGACAGCGGCTGACCGAAGAAAAACTGGCTGGCCAGGCCGAAACCGTGCACCGCACGCTGGCCATCCTGGCCGACAAATACCTCATTGAGGTACGCCTCGAGGATCTCCTGTTTGCTGTAGTGCAACTCCAGCAACATGGCCATCATGGCTTCGGTGAGCTTGCGGGTCAGGCTGCGCTCATTGGTCAGGTAGAAGTTCTTCACCAACTGCTGGGTCAGCGTACTGCCGCCCTGAGTCATCTTGCCGCCTGAGGTGTTCACCCAAATGGCGCGGGCAATCGACTTCGGCGAGACGCCCCAATGGCTGTAGAAATCCCGGTCTTCCACCGCAACCAGGGTTTCCAGCAGGTACGGCGGCACCTGATCGAGCTTGATCAGGATGCGATCTTCAAGGTTTTTCGGATAAATACCGCCGATCATCAGCGGTTCGAGGCGCACCACCGGCAGCTTCGAGCCGTTGAGGGACGACAGTTCGGCCACATAATCACCGGAAAAGCGCACGCGTACCGGCTGGGCTTTTTCCAGGCCTTCATAAAACTGGAAGCCACGCGTGTTCAGGTCGACGGTATTACCGCTGACCGCCGCCGCACCCGGGCCATTGCTCACGGCTTCGCGGCGGTAGCCCAAGGCGTCGAGTTCGGTGAGAAAATCATCCTTGCTCAGCTTCTGGCCGGTGAACAACTCCAGCGGGCGTGCATACACCTTGGCCGGAATGGTCCAGCGCTTGCCGGAGAATTTTTCCTGGACTACGGCGTCGAGGTACACCGCAAAGCCTGCGAGCAACACAAGGCCCACGAGGCCGAGCTTAAGCGCCCAGCCAAGCCACGGACGCAGGCCACTGGAGGGAGGTTTTTTACGGGAGCGGGGAGATCGGGTTCGAGTCATGGCGGCGGATTATACGCACTTTATTGATGATCAACATGAGCCGGACAGCGGTTTGCACGACCGGCCATAGCGGCCATAATGCCCGCCATGATTTTCCCCAGACTCTGAAGGATCGCCCGTGAGCCAGTCCCTGATCGCAGCCCTGCAAAACCCGGCTTTATATCCTCATCCGGTTGAAGCGTTCCAAGTCATCGAAACCCATATTTCCTGGGTGGTCCTGACCGGTCCGTATGCCTATAAGCTGAAGAAACCGATGAACTTCGGTTTCCTGGACTTCACTGATCTGGAAAAACGCGGTCACTTCTGTCACGAAGAGCTGCGCCTCAACCAGCGCCTGACCCAGGATTTGTATCTGGAAGTATTGCCGATCACCGGCACGGCCGAAGCGCCTCAACTGGGAGGCCAAGGGCCGGTTATCGAGTACGCACTGAAGATGCGTCAGTTCCCGCAAAGCCAACTGCTCAGTACCTTGCAAGCCAATGGCGAACTGACCAGTGCGCACATTGACGAGATGGCCAAGCAAATCGCGCACTTCCACCTCACTGCGCCGAAAGTCCCGCAGGAGCATCCCGCCGGCACCCCGGGCGAAGTGATGGCGCCGGTAAGGCAGAACTTCGACCAGATCCGCCCGTTCCTCAGCGACAAGGCCGACCTGGCGCAACTGGAAGCCTTGCAAGCCTGGGCCGAGAGCAGCTTCGAACGCCTTAAACCGTTGCTGGCAAAGCGCAAGATCGACGGTTTCACCCGCGAGTGCCACGGTGATATCCACCTCGGTAACGCCACGTTGATTGACGGCCAGGTGGTGATCTTCGACTGCATCGAGTTCAACGAACCTTTCCGCTTCACCGACGTGTATGCCGATACCGGCTTCCTGGCCATGGACCTGGAAGACCGCGGCCTCAAGTCCCTGGCTCGTCGCTTCATCAGTCAGTACCTGGAGCTGACCGGTGATTATCAGGGCCTTGAACTGCTGAACTTCTATAAAGCCTACCGTGCGCTCGTGCGTGCCAAGGTCGCGCTGTTCAGCATGCCGAGCGAAGCCAGCCCGGTGCAACGCGCCACGACGCTGCGCCAGTACCGCAACTACGCCAACCTGGCGGAAAGCTATAGCACCATCCCGTCGCGCTTCCTGGCGATAACCCACGGGGTTTCGGCTGTGGGCAAAAGCCACGTCGCCATGCGTCTGGTAGAAGCACTGGGTGCCGTGCGCCTACGCTCAGATGTGGAGCGCAAGCGCCTGTTCGGTGAGCAGCAGGTGGAAAATACACCGCAAGCCGGCATCTATGCCGCCGATGCCAGCGCACGCACCTACGCACGCCTGAACGAAATTGCCGACACCGTGCTGCGCGCCGGCTACCCGGTGGTACTGGATGCCACGTTCCTCAAACATGCACAGCGCGACGCCGCAGCCAAAGTGGCCGAGGCCACCGGTGCGCCCTTCCTGATCCTCGATTGCAATGCGCCACACGCCGTGATTACCAGTTGGCTGGCGCAACGTCAGGCGGATAAAAACGATCCGTCTGACGCCACCTTGAGCGTTATCGAAGAACAGCATGCCAATCGCGACCCCCTGACGGCCGAAGAACTGCTACTGAGCAAACGCGTCGAAACCAATCAGAGCGGTACCCTCGATGCATTGGTCGCGCAAATTCGCCAACGCATGCCGGGCCTGTAAGAAAAATTTCTTGGTCGTGTCGTCTACTGGGCGCACGACCCAGCAATAGTGGCACTATAATGGCGTCATAAATCCAACAGGAGTTCGTCATCATGAGTCACCCCAAGCTTCTTGATACCCCGCTCTACTCGCTCCTGCACAAAGACGATATCCGAGGCTTCAACAAGGAGCGCCCGAACGACGTCACCATCGACATGCGCGGTGGCGATTTTCGCGGGCTGGACCTGCGCGAATTGAATGCCACAGGCGTGGATTTCACGGATGCCTATTTCCGTTCCGCCGATTTGCGCGGACTGGATTTGCGCGACTGCTCGCTGGAAGGCGCCAGTCTGGCCCATGCACAGATTTCCGGCACCTATTTCCCGGCTGAATTGACTGCCGATGAGATCCTAATGTCGGTCAATTTCGGGACTCGCCTGCGCTACCGCACCAAGTAACCCCTACGCTCCATCCCCAGGCCTCGCCAGGCATGCCTGGGCACGCGCGTGCGCACGTCAAAATTTTCGCGCCATTCTTATAAGCTTTTGAACCGTTTCCGAGCAAAGAACTACACTTTTCCTACTGAGCGCTACACTCCTGTTCAGGTCTGCTGGTCACGATACCCACCGCACCATTCGGCCGTTGCAAGGAGGCTTGATGAACGATGAGCTGCAACACCTGAAAAACCTCGGCAAGACGTCGGCACAGTGGCTGCACGCGGTGGGCATCCACAGTGCGTCCGATTTGCGTCGGTTGGGAGCGGTCGATGCCTATCGAGCCGTAAGGAGTCGTGGGTTCCGAGCCTCGAAAGTGCTGTTGTATGCAATCGAAGGGGCATTGATGGACGTGCATTGGAACGACATTCCTGCAGAACGCAAAGAGGCGCTGAACCGCCAACTGGACGCCATTTCGGCGCGCCAGAAAAATTAGCTGAGCCTGCAGACTCAATGTTCATGGGACTTTCAAACGAACGTTTGAGAAAAAACCCGATCCATTCAAACCAAAGATTGACTCACAAATGAGAATCGTTATGATTATCACAACTGGTCGCGAGATCAGCCGATAACTGGAAGACCATTGGTTCGGACTCTCAGATTATCTCCTCATCAGGCTAATCACGGTTATTTGACCCGGCTCTTGCCGGGTCTTTTTTTGCCTGCAAAAAAAACCTGTGCTCAGCGCGCGATGATCAACGGATGACCACGTTCCGGATGTGACTGCACCAACACATCCAGACCAAACACCGCCTTGAGCGGCTCGGGCCGCAGCACCTGTGCCGGCGTGTCCAGGGCATGCGGGCGCCCACCCGCCAGCAGCAGGATACGATCACAGTAACGCGCCGCCAGGTTCAGGTCATGCAGGATCACCAGCACCGCCGCCCCCCGATCGGCAAAGGTGCGGATTGCCTGCAAGGTCGTATGTTGATGCAAAGGATCCAGCATCGACGTCGGCTCATCCAACAGCAGCGTTTGCCCCGCTTCGCCCGGCCATAGCTGCGCCAGCACCCGCGCCAGGTGCACGCGCTGGCGCTCACCGCCGGACAACGCGAGATAACTGCGGCCACTCAAGTGCGCCACATCCGCCGCCTGCAGGGCTGCCTGTATAATCTCGTCATCGCGCACTTGCCCGGTTCGGTGAGGCAGGCGGCCCATCCCGACCACCTCGTCGACACGAAACCCGAAGTCCAGCGTCGAGGTTTGCGGCAACACCGCCAGTCGCTGTGCGCGCTGCGATCCGCTCCAGTCTTTCAGCGCGCGCTTATCCAGACGCACCGAGCCTTCATCAGGAGGCAACTCACCGCATAACGCACCCAGCAACGTACTTTTGCCTGCGCCATTGGGCCCGAGCACACCGAGCACTTCTCCCGGCAGCAGGTCAAGGGTGACATCCGCCAAGACCGTCTTGTGACTGCGGCGAATCTGTAACGCTTGCACGCTCAGCATCAGGCTCGCCCTCGCAACAACAGGTAAAGAAAAAACGGCGCGCCAATAAAGGCGGTGACGATACCGATCGGTAATTCCGCCGGCGCCAAGGCCAGGCGTGCAACCAGATCGGCAAACAGCAGAAGGCTCGCGCCCGCCAGCACCGATGCCGGCAACAGCACGCGATGATCGGGCCCAGCCAGCAGTCGCACCAAATGCGGCACCACCAGCCCGACGAAACCAATCATGCCCGCCGCCGCCACCGCAGCGCCCACACCCAGCGCGGTGCAAAACACCAGTTCGCGCTTGAGCCCTTCGACATCGATCCCCAGGTGACAGGCCTCGGACTCGCCGAGCAACAGTGCATTCAACGCCTTGGCCCGGCGCGGCAACCACAGCGCCACCCCCGCACTCACCAGCAGCAGCGGCCACAACCGCGAATAACTCGCGCCGTTGAGGCTGCCCAGGTTCCAGAACGTCAAGGTCCGCAGCGTGGCGTCGTCGGCCAGGTAGGTAAACAGTCCCACCGCGGAGCCAGCCAGCGCGGTGAGCGCGATGCCGGCGAGCAACATCGTCGCCACATTCGTCTGGCCGTTATGCCGCCCCAGGCGATAGACCAGCGCCGTGACGCCCAGACCACCGAGAAATGCGCAGATCGACAGCAGATACGGCCCGAATGCCTCCGGCAATCCACCGAAAAACGAACCGCCAACGATGGCAATGGCAGCCCCCAAAGCAGCGCCACTGGACACCCCCACCAACCCAGGGTCTGCCAGCGGATTGCGAAACAATCCCTGCATGGCCACGCCCGACAGCGCCAGCACGCCACCCACCGCCAAGCCGAGCAACGTACGCGGCAAACGAATTTGCCCCAGGATCAGTTCAGCCTGTTCCAGCCCCTGCGCCTCGATGGGCACGCCCAGCAAACGCAAGCCCGCCTTCAGCGTATCAAGCAATGGCAGGCTCACGGGGCCCAACGCCAACGAGAGCCATGTAGCCAGCACGCACAACAGTGCCAGCCCGATAAACAGCGTCTTCGGTTTAACCAGAGTGGTCATGGGGCAGGCTTAGCCTGGGCCGGATAAAAACCGGCGGATAACGTTACAAGGCTCTGCGGCAGGCGCGGCCCCAAGCCTCCCACCAACAGGGTCGGGTCCAGCTCGAATACCCGCCCGCTTCTGGCCGCCGGCGTCGACGCGAGGATCGGGTTTTCCTTGAACAACGCCGCGCGCGCGGCATCGCCTGTGAGCGCACGGTCGGCGAACACCAGCACATCCGGGCTCAGGCCGGCCAGCGACTCCACGGAGAACGGTTTGTAGCCCGTGTGTGTCGCCAGGTTATGCCCGCCCGCCTGCCGCAGTACCCAGTCGCCAGCCGTGTCCTTACCGGCAATCAACGGTTTGCCGCCGGCGTGGCCGATCAACAGCAGCACACCCGGAGCTTTTTGCGTGGATTGGGCCTTGGCGACCCAGCGCTGTTGTTCAGCAAGCGCCTGCTCATATCCGGTAAACAATTGGTTGGCCTTGGGCTCGTCTCCGAGCAGCTTGCCCAAGTGCTGAAGGTTGCCTTTCAGCGTCGGCAAATCCGGCTGCGCCGAGAACATCTCCACCCGCACGCCCGCGCTGCGAACCTGCGCCAGCACCGGCGGGGGGCCCATTTCTTCGGTGCCTACCAGTACCTCAGGGCGCAGGCTCAGAATGCCTTCGGCCGACAATTGCCGCTGATACCCGATACTCGGCAACGCCTTGAGGGACACCGGGTACTGACTGGTCGTGTCCACCCCCACCAGCTTCGACTCACCACCCAGTTCAGTGACCCATTCCGACAGCGCCCCACCGGCGCTTACCCAGCGCTGTGGCAGTTCGGCGGCTTGCGCCCCCGGGTTGACCAGCAGTCCGACAACAAGCGCAATAACGCTGGTACTCAGGCGCATAACAGGGTTTCCTTCCAGGTGCATGGGCTTTTGAGCACTCACGGATGTGACAGAAAAACCCTGCCAGGCATCGAACCGAGCACCCGGTCAGCAAACGGGCGAAGCCGGCATTTGATAATTGTTTGCATTTGAACGTCAAGGCACTTAAGGATTGTAATGAAGTTTCTCTGCCCTTCCGACGAGCTCATACCCGACAGCAGCCGTGGTTTTGATATCGACGGCTGCAAGCTGTTGGCCGTGCGCCGCAACGGCGTTGCCTATTTCTATATCAACCGTTGTCCCCATCGCGGCATCGCGCTGGAATGGCAACCTGATCGTTTCCTCGACGACAGCGCCAGCCTGATCCAGTGTGCCACGCATGGTGCGCTGTTCCTGATCGAAAGCGGCGAATGCATCGCAGGCCCGTGCGCCGGTCAGAGCCTCGTTGCCCTGCCCGGCCGCGAAGATGAACAGGGCCTGTGGGTGGCGATCTAGTCGAGCCGCACGTCCAATCGACGGTCGATGCAAATCTCGTCCGACGTTACGCGTGCGCCATACGCCAGCACTTGCACACCAGCAGCCTTGGCCTCGCGCAGGGCGGCGGCGTAGGCGGCGTCGATCTCCACTGCCGGGCGCACTGCATCAATTCCCGACAGATTGACGCAATACAGTTGCACCGCTCGCACGCCGTCACGCGCCAGATGCGCCAACTCCCGCAAATGCTTGGCGCCACGCTGGGTCACCGCATCGGGGAAAGCGGCAACACTGGAACCGTCAAAACCCAGGGTGACGCTTTTGACTTCGACATACGCCGCACCGTCCGGGTATTCCAGGCGAAAATCGATCCGACTTTTTTCCTGGCCGTAAGGCACCTCTCGCTTCAACGCAGTGAAACCATTGAGCTCAGTAATGACGCCGGCGCGTAAGGCTTCTTCAACCAGCTGGTTGGCGCGTGCCGTGTTGACGCACGCCAGCCGGCCCTGGGGCGTTTCGGCGATTTCCCAGGTACCGGGCAACTTGCGCTTGGGGTCGCTGGAACGGCTGAACCACACCTGCCCGCCTTCCACCATGCAATTGAGCATCGAGCCGGTATTGGGGCAGTGTATGGTCAGCAACTCGCCGGTAACGGTTTCGATATCGGTCAGAAAACGCTTGTAACGGCGGATCAACCGGCCTTCTTCGAGGGGAGGATAAAAGTGCATCAGCCTTGCCAGCTCCGCAAGCCACGGGCGATACGTTCCACCGCCTCCTGTAGTCGATCCAGGTTTTGGGTGTAGGCAAAACGCACATGATGCCCGGCTTGATAGCGGCCAAAATCCAGCCCGGGGGTGAAGGCCACATGCTGTGTTTCCAGGAAGTGCCTGCAGAACGCGAAGGCATCACCGCCGAATGCGCTGATATCAGCGTACAAATAGAAAGCGCCTTCGGGCTCAACGGCGATGCCGAAGCCCAGTTCGCGCAGAGCCGGCAGCAAGAAATCACGACGACGGCCAAATTCGGCGCGGCGCTCCTCCAGAATGCTCAAGGTCTGCGGGGTGAAACACGCCAGCGCCGCATACTGGGCCATGCTGGGTGCGCTGATGTAGAGGTTCTGCGCCAGCTTCTCCAGCTCGCTGACGGCTGCCGGTGGCGCCACCAGCCACCCCAGGCGCCAGCCGGTCATGCCGAAATACTTGGAAAAACTGCTCAAGACGAAGGCTTCATCGTCCACTTCCAACACGCTGGCCGCGTCGGTGCCGTAAGTGAGGCCGTGGTAGATTTCGTCCACCACCAGATGCCCATTGCGCGCCTTGAGTGCACTCGACAGCTGCGCCAACTCATCGCGCGTGAGGATTGTCCCGGTAGGGTTGGCCGGAGAGGCCACCAGCGCGCCCACGCTGTCCTGGTCCCAGTGCTTGGCGACCAGATCGGCAGTCAGTTGGTAACGCACCTCGGGGCCCACCGGCACCAGTTGGGCGGCACCTTCCACCAATCGCAAAAAGTGCCGGTTACACGGGTAGCCCGGGTCTGCCAGCAGCCAGTGCTTGCCGGGGTCCACCAACAGGCTGCTGGCCAATAGCAGGGCGCCGGAGCCGCCGGGGGTGATCAGGATTCGCTCGGGATCGATGTTCAAACCGTAGCGCTGCTCGTAGAGACCGCTGATCGCTTCGCGCAACTCCGGCACTCCACGGGCCGCGGTGTAGCGGGTCTTGCCATTGGCCAGCGCCGCCTGGCCGGCCTGGATGATCGGTTCGGCGGTGGTAAAATCCGGCTCGCCGATTTCCAGATGGATCACATCATGGCCCGCAGCCTGCAGCTCATTGGCCCGCGCCAGCAACGCCATGACATGAAAAGGTTCGATGGCGCGACTGCGCGCACTGTAGGGCTGAGCCATTGGCCTTCCTTAACGGTAAGAACAAAATCAGGATTCTACCGAACCCGCGCGGTAAAACATGCTCTATTGCCTACCCGGCCGGCTTTGCGGTCCGGGCAAGCACCGACAAAACGACTAAAATCAACATTCGAGACGCGACATACCCAGTCACGACGGGCTGCTGCAGTTTGCAACCCCGACGCGACAGGCTCGACAACCGGGAGTGGCGCACCCCGAATCTATCTGGTAAGTTCGCCCGCTTGCAGCCGCAGGGCCGGCAGGTGTCGGTGACGTTGCAATCCTGCGCAATGGATTAGAAGAGTGAGAGGCGGTCTATTCATGTCCACCCAAGACAAGCAAAACATCAGCGGCTTCGAACCTTACGTAGAAACGAAAGGTGAGGAGTACATGGGCGAGCCCATGCGCGCGCATTTCACCAAGATCCTGAACAAGTGGAAACAGGACTTGATGCAGGAAGTTGACCGCACCGTTGACCATATGAAGGACGAAGCCGCCAACTTCCCGGATCCGGCCGACCGTGCCAGCCAGGAAGAAGAGTTCGCTCTCGAACTGCGCGCCCGTGATCGCGAGCGCAAGCTGATCAAGAAGATCGACAAGACCCTGCAACTGATCAAGGACGAAGAATACGGCTGGTGCGAATCCTGCGGCGTCGAGATCGGTATCCGCCGTCTGGAAGCCCGCCCGACCGCGGACCTGTGCGTAGACTGCAAGACCTTGGCCGAAATCAAGGAAAAACAGGTCGGCAAATAATCCCGCCGGGCTGAACGAATGGAGCGTGCGAACGCTCCATTTTTGTTTCTGGCGTTCAGCGATTTTCCAGTAGTATCCGGCCCATGACAGCCTCTACCTATATCGGACGTTTCGCCCCCACGCCCAGCGGCCACTTGCACTTCGGCTCGCTGGTTGCCGCCCTCGCCTCCTACCTTGACGCCCGCGCCAACAACGGCCGCTGGCTGATGCGCATGGAAGATCTCGACCCTCCCCGTGAAGAGCCCGGCGCCCAGGCGGCGATCCTTCATGCCTTGGAAAGCTATGGCTTCGAATGGGACGGGGAAGTGGTCCGACAAAGTGAGCGGCATGATGCCTACGCCAATGTGTTGAACGGCCTGTTCAACCATGGCCTGGCCTACGCCTGCACCTGTTCACGCAAACAGCTGGAGCCTTACCACGGCATCTACCCGGGCTTGTGCCGCAATGCCGGTCACGATCAGCAGGATGCCGCCATCCGGTTACGCGTACCAGAACTCGAATACCACTTTACCGACCCCGTACAGGGCGTATTCCGACAGCACCTGGGGCGTGACGCCGGCGATTTCATCATCCGTCGCCGCGACGGGCTCTACGCCTACCAGTTGGCCGTGGTACTCGACGATGCCTGGCAAGGTGTTACCGATATCGTGCGCGGCGCCGACCTGCTCGACTCCACCCCACGCCAGTTGTATCTGCAAGAACTGCTGGGCCTGCGCCAACCGCGCTACTTGCATGTACCGTTGATCGTCCAGCCGGACGGTAACAAGTTGGGCAAATCCTACCGTTCGCCGCCGCTGATGCCGGAGCAGGCCACGCCGCTGCTGGTCAGAGCACTGCGCGCCCTCGGCCAGCAGCCCGGCACCGAGCTGCTTCACGCCAGCCCGCGGGAACTGCTGGATTGGGGCATCCGTCACTGGGATGCCGCGCAGATACCGCGCACACTCACACTGGCCGAAGCGCAATTGAGCTGAAGGCGCTTGCAGCTTGCCGGGCATCCGTTACCATCGCCGCAGTTTTTTAATCAGAGGCCAACATGTACATCTATCGATTGGTCCTGCTGCTGGTCGTCGGGATCTACCTGTTTTCCCCCGCCATCATGGATTGGTGGATCGACGCCACGGGCGCCTGGTATCGCCCCTATCTGCTGTGGCTGATCCTGATCGTCGTGACTTTCATCCTGCAGAGCCAAAAAGATGCCGATGAGCTTTAGCCTCACCCAGATGCTGCTGATCAGCGCCGCCTACCTGGCTGCGTTGTTCGGGGTGGCCTGGATCAGTGAGCGCGGAATGATTCCGCGGGCGATCATTCGCCATCCGTTGACCTACACCTTGTCCCTCGGCGTGTACGCCAGTGCCTGGGCCTTCTATGGCACGGTGGGCCTGGCCTATCAGTACGGCTACGGTTTCCTGTCCAGCTACCTCGGCGTGTCCGGCGCTTTTTTACTGGCACCGGTGTTGCTGTACCCGATCCTGAAAATCACCCGTACCTACCAATTGTCATCCCTGGCGGACCTGTTCGCGTTCCGCTTTCGCAGTACCTGGGCCGGGGCGCTGACCACCGTATTCATGCTGATTGGCGTGCTGCCCTTGCTGGCCCTGCAAATCCAGGCCGTGGCCGACTCGATCAGCATTCTTACCCGCGAGCCGGTGCAGCACCGCGTCGCCCTGGCCTTCTGTGCGCTGATCACCTTATTCACAATTTTCTTCGGCTCGCGCCATATCGCCACCCGCGAGAAGCACGAAGGCCTGGTGTTTGCGATTGCCTTTGAGTCAGTGATCAAGCTGATCGCCATTGGTGGCGTCGGCCTGTATGCGCTGTACGGCGTGTTCGACGGCCCGCAACAGCTGGAACTGTGGCTGCTGCAAAACCAGACGGCCCTCGCCGCCTTGCATACGCCCTTGCAGGAAGGCCCGTGGCGCACCCTGCTGCTGGTGTTCTTCGCCTCGGCAATCGTGATGCCGCACATGTATCACATGACGTTTACCGAAAACCTCAACCCGCGCGCGCTGGTCAGCGCCAGCTGGGGCTTGCCGCTGTTCCTGCTGCTGATGAGCCTGGCGGTGCCGCTGATCCTGTGGGCCGGCCTGAAACTGGGTGCCACCACCAACCCCGAATACTTCACCCTCGGTATCGGCATTGCCGCCAATAGCCCGGCCCTGGCGCTGCTGGCGTATGTCGGCGGCTTATCGGCAGCCAGCGGACTGATCATCGTCACCACCCTGGCGCTGTCGGGCATGGCGCTCAACCACCTGGTGCTGCCGCTGTACCAGCCCCCGGCCGAAGGCAATATCTACCGCTGGTTGAAATGGACGCGCCGTGCGCTGATCGTCGCGATCATCATGGCCGGCTATGGCTTCTACCTGCTGCTGGGTGCCGGACAAGACCTGGCCAACCTTGGCATCGTCGCGTTTGTCGCCACCTTGCAGTTCCTGCCGGGGGTGTTGTCGGTGCTGTACTGGCCGACCGCCAATCGTCGGGGTTTCATCGCCGGGTTGCTGGCGGGGATCCTGGTGTGGGTCGTGACCATGCTGCTACCGCTGGTCGGTAACCTGCAGGGCTTCTACATCCCACTGCTGAACATGATTTATGTGCTGGACGACACCAGTTGGCACATGGCCGCGATTGCCTCGCTGGCCGCCAACGTACTGATGTTCACCCTGATTTCGTTGTTCACCAACGCCAGCCCCGAGGAAACCAGCGCCGCCGAAGCCTGCGCCGTGGATAACGTACGCCGTCCGCAACGCCGTGAACTGCATGCCGCCTCACCCCAGGAGTTCGCCACGCAACTGGCCAAGCCGCTGGGCGCCAAGGCCGCGCAAAAGGAAGTCGAACAAGCGCTGCGCGATCTGTACCTGCCCTTTGACGAGCGCCGTCCTTACGCACTGCGCCGCCTGCGTGACCGCATCGAAGCCAACCTGTCCGGTTTGATGGGCCCCAGCGTGTCCCAGGACATGGTGGAAACCTTCCTGCCCTACAAGGCCGGCGGCGAAAACTACGTGACCGAAGACATCCACTTCATCGAGAGCCGGCTGGAGGACTACCACTCGCGCCTCACCGGGCTTGCCGCCGAACTCGACGCCCTGCGCCGCTACCATCGCCAGACGCTGCAGGAATTGCCGATGGGGGTGTGCTCCCTGGCCAAGGATCAGGAGATCCTGATGTGGAACAAGGCCATGGAAGAACTCACCGGCATCGCCGCGCAGCGGGTGGTGGGGTCGCGCCTGAATACCTTGGGCGAGCCCTGGAAAGAATTGTTGCAAGGCTTCATCAACCTGCCCGACGAACATCTGCACAAGCAGCACCTGGCCCTCGACGGCCAGACCCGCTGGCTCAACCTGCACAAAGCCGCGATCGACGAACCCCTGGCCCCCGGTAACAGCGGCCTGGTGTTACTGGTCGAAGACCTGACCGAAACCCAGATGCTCGAAGACAAACTGGTGCACTCAGAGCGCCTGGCCAGTATCGGGCGCCTGGCGGCGGGCGTGGCCCACGAGATCGGCAACCCGATTACCGGCATTGCCTGCCTGGCGCAAAACCTGCGCGAGGAGCGCGAAGAAGACGGTGAAATCATCGAAATCAGCGGGCAGATCCTCGAACAGACCAAGCGCGTGTCGCGGATCGTGCAGTCGCTGATGAGTTTTGCCCACGCCGGCGCCCATCAAAATCTCGATGAGGCGGTGTGCCTGGCCGAAGTGGCGCAGGATGCCATTGGGCTGCTGGCCTTGAACCGACGTAATTTCGAAGTACAGTTCTTTAACCTGTGCGACCCCGACCATTGGGTCGACGGTGATTCGCAACGCCTTGCCCAAGTGCTGATCAACCTGCTTTCCAATGCCCGCGACGCCACGCCGGCCGGTGGCGCGGTACGTGTCAAGACCGAGGGTTTCGAGCATACGGTCGATCTGATCGTCGAAGATGAAGGTAGCGGTATTCCACAGAACATCATGGACCGACTGTTCGAACCTTTCTTCACCACCAAGGACCCAGGCGAAGGTACCGGTCTGGGCCTTGCACTGGTCTATTCCATCGTTGAAGAGCATTATGGACAAATCACCATCGACAGCCCGGCTGACACCGAAAGCCAACGCGGCACCCGTATTCGGGTGACCTTGCCGCGTCATGTCGAAGCGACGTCCGCTGTGAACTGAGACCGTCGAGAGAATTGAATCAATGCCGCACATTTTGATCGTCGAAGACGAAACCATTATCCGCTCTGCCTTGCGTCGCCTGCTTGAACGTAACCAGTACCAGGTCAGCGAAGCCGGCTCGGTGCAGGAAGCACAAGAGCGTTTCAGCATTCCCACGTTCGACCTGATTGTCAGTGACCTGCGCCTGCCCGGTGCGCCTGGCACCGAGTTGATCAAGCTTGGCCAGGGCACGCCGGTGCTGATCATGACCAGCTACGCCAGCCTGCGCTCGGCGGTGGACTCCATGAAGATGGGCGCGGTGGACTACATCGCCAAACCGTTCGACCACGACGAGATGCTTCAGGCCGTGGCGCGCATCCTGCGCGACCGTCAGTCGGCCAGCAGCGCACCGGCCGAACAACGTCCCGCCGGTAAAACCGCCAGCGCCGCCGACAAGCCGGGCGTCGACAACAGCAATGGCGAGATTGGCATCATCGGCTCCTGCCCGCCGATGCAGGACCTGTACGGCAAGATCCGCAAAGTGGCGCCAACCGATTCCAATGTGCTGATCCAGGGTGAATCCGGCACCGGCAAGGAACTGGTGGCGCGCGCGCTGCATAATCTGTCCAAGCGCGCCAAGGCACCGATGATCTCGGTGAACTGTGCAGCGATTCCCGAATCCCTGATCGAGTCCGAACTGTTCGGCCACGAGAAAGGCGCGTTTACCGGCGCCAGCGCCGGGCGTGCGGGCCTGGTGGAGGCGGCGGACGGCGGCACATTGTTCCTCGACGAAATCGGCGAGCTACCGCTGGAAGCGCAGGCGCGATTGCTGCGCGTGTTGCAGGAAGGCGAGATTCGCCGCGTGGGCTCGGTGCAATCGCAGAAGGTCGATGTTCGCCTGATCGCGGCCACCCACCGCGACCTAAAGAGCCTGGCCAAGATCGGCCAGTTCCGTGAAGACTTGTATTACCGCCTGCACGTGATCGCCCTCAAGCTGCCGGCCCTGCGTGAGCGTGGCGCCGACGTCAACGAGATCGCCCAAGCGTTCCTGCTGCGCCAGAGCGCACGTATCAACCGTACCGACCTGAAATTCGCCCCGGACGCCGAGCAGGCAATCCGACATTACTCGTGGCCGGGTAACGTGCGGGAGCTGGAGAATGCGGTCGAGCGCGCGGTGATCCTGTCCGAGAGCCCGGAGATTTCCGCCGAGCTGCTGGGTATCGATATCGAACTCAGTGACCTGGAGGACGACGATTTCATCGGCCTGGCCCCGCAACAGGGCGGTAGCAATACCAGCCATGAGCCGACCGAGGATCTGTCACTGGAAGACTACTTCCAGCATTTTGTCCTGGAGCATCAGGACCATATGACCGAAACCGAACTGGCGCGCAAACTGGGCGTGAGCCGTAAATGCCTGTGGGAGCGCCGTCAGCGCCTGGGTATCCCACGGCGCAAGACCGGTGTGGCCAGCTAAAGCTGAGGCGCGCGCCCACAGGTAACACCCACAGATGTGAAAAAACTGTTACCGCTGATTTTTTGCGTAACAAAAGCCGGGGCTTACGGTAACGAACCCCCGGCTTTTTTTCGCCCGTCAAAAAGCCGAATCCGCCTCAACCCCCCGGTTTTATTGGGTGGCACAAAAGTTGGCACGCACCCTGCTATATGCTTAGTACAAAAACAATAACAAGCTTTGTACAAGACAATAAAAATAAGACGAATCGACTCACGCATAACAAAAACAACACGGCGGAGGCGCAGCTAACTGATTCTTTTGGAGAGGCGTTGCATTTGGGGCTTGCCCCGCAACCAGGCCGAGAACAACAAAAACTGCCCTAAGGCAGAGCCTGAACTGGTTGGATCGTAGATCAGCAACACAGCGACCAAAGCAATCCGTTTGCTCTTGACTCTCGATTGAGAGTGCCATGAAGGTCAAAGCTCATGGCGAGGGCGATCAACAAAAACAAGAAGCCCGAAACCAATAATAAAAATAGAGCACGCAACTACTTCTGGGGGAGCTTCGGCTCCCCTTGTAGTTTCCGATAGATCCTCACAGGATTTGCTGCTCAAAAGCTTATGGCGCAAAGCCTGCAGCTTGTTCCTACACCATCCCCCGACTAAATGCTAGAATCCCGGCCCATCATGCGGTCATTCTTCGTTATGGCCGAACATTCCTTCAAACAGTGCATCCCATGCTGAAGAAGTTGTTCCAGTCATTCCGTTCGCCCTTGCGTCGTACGCAACACAAACGCAGCACGCCTGAAGTGCTCAACAGCAGCCAGCATTCGCTGCAACGCGCTCAATTCAGCCGTTATGCCGTGAATATCGTCGAGCGTTTGCAGAACGCCGGTTACCAGGCCTATCTGGTAGGCGGTTGCGTACGCGACATGTTGCTCAATATCACCCCCAAGGATTTCGACGTCGCCACCAGTGCCACGCCCGAGCAGGTGCGCGCCGAGTTTCGCAATGCGCGCATCATCGGCCGGCGCTTCAAGCTGGTGCACATCCACTTCGGTCGCGAAATCATCGAAGTCGCAACGTTCCGCGCCGGCCATCCGCAAAACGATGAAGAGGAAGACACTAATCAGTCTTCCCGCAACGAAAGCGGACGCATCCTGCGCGACAACGTCTATGGCACCCTGGAAGAAGACGCGCAGCGCCGTGACTTCACCATTAACGCCCTGTATTACGACCCGGTCAGCGAGCGCATCCTCGATTACGCCAACGGCGTGCACGACATCCGCAACAACCTGATCCGCCTGATCGGCGACCCGACGCAGCGTTACCAGGAAGACCCGGTACGCATGCTGCGGGCCGTGCGTTTCGCCGCCAAGCTGAACTTCGGTATCGAGAAACACACCGCTGCGCCGATTCGCGAACTGGCGCCGATGCTGCGCGAAATTCCTTCGGCGCGCCTGTTCGAGGAAGTGCTCAAGCTGTTCCTCTCGGGCTACGCCGCCGATACCTTCGAGATGCTCGTCGACCTGCAGTTGTTCGACCCGTTGTTCCCGGCCAGCGCCGAAGCACTGGAACACAACCCGACCTATACCCATACGTTGATCAGCGAGGCATTGATCAACACCGATTTGCGCATCAAGCAGAATAAACCGGTGACTCCGGCGTTCCTGTTTGCCGCGCTGTTGTGGCCCGCCCTGCCCAAACGTGTACTGCGTTTGCAGGACCGTGGCATGCCGCCGATCCCGGCCATGCAGGAAGCCGCTCACGAGCTGATCGCCGAACAGTGCCAGCGCATTGCGATACCCAAGCGCTTCACCATGCCGATCCGCGAGATCTGGGACATGCAGGAACGCCTGCCGCGCCGCAGCGGCAAGCGCGCCGACCTGCTGCTGGACAACCCACGCTTCCGTGCCGGCTACGACTTCCTGCTGCTGCGCGAAAGCGCCGGCGAGCAGACCGACGGCCTGGGCGAATGGTGGACTGATTACCAGGACGCCAATGACAGCGGACGTCGCGAGATGATTCGTGAGCTGGGCAGCAAGGGTGAAGGAACCGGCGAAGGGCCGAAAAAACGTCGCCGCAGTGGCACCAAGCGCAAACGCAGCTCAGCCGATGCCTCGGGCGCCGCAGGCGAATAAACGTGGAACGTATCTACATTGGCATGGGCAGCAATCTGGCCGCCCCGGAGCAACAATTGCGCAGCGCTCTCCAAGCGCTGGCGCAATTGCCCGGCACGACCCTCGCTGGCGTGTCCGCTTTTTACCAAAGTGACTCCCTGCTCCCGGGCCAACCGCGCTACACCAACGCGGTTGCCGCCCTGGACAGCAGCCTTGCGCCCCTAGCACTGCTGGACGCGCTGCAGGCGATCGAAAACGACCAAGGCCGCGAACGCCTGGAACGTTGGGGCCCACGCACGCTTGACCTGGATATCCTGCTATTTGGCGATCACCTGATCGATGAACCGCGCCTGAAGGTTCCCCACTATCAGATGCACCTGCGTGCGTTCGTGCTGTATCCGCTGGCCGAACTGGCGCCTGCGGCATTGCAACTGCCGGACGGCAACCGCCTCAGTGCCCTGCTTGAAGCCTGCCCGTTTGTCGGCCTGGAACGGCTCCCCGTTGCTGAATCGCATCAGTAACAGCGGTAACACCGTCATCGTAACAATGCGGTAACACATCCAATTGACTTCCCGTGTCCTCCTCACGACTATAGGCGTCCCGCTGCCGCCAACCGGCGCTAAAGGGCGCAATCAGGCCTTATAAGCACTGCTTTCAAGACAGTGCGCCTGTATAAACAAAGACTCACGCGCGTTTCTCGCTGTTTCCAAGCGCCTGAATGAGGACCCTTTTCATGCCAGACATTACCCTGACCACCTTGCAGAGCCTCAAGCTCAAAGGTGAAAAAATCACCATGCTGACCTGCTACGACGCCACCTTCGCCCACGCCTGCTGCCAGGCCGGGGTCGAAGTGTTGTTGGTGGGCGACTCCCTGGGCATGGTTCTTCAAGGGAATGACAGCACCCTGCCCGTGACCACGGATGAACTCGCCTACCACACCGCCAGCGTCAAGCGCGGTAACGAGGGCGCCTTCATCATCGCCGACCTGCCGTTCATGGGTTATGCCACGCTCGAACAGACCTTCCTGAACGCCGGAAAACTGATGCAGGCCGGCGCGCACATGATCAAAGTGGAAGGGGCGGTATGGCTCGCCGAATCGATCCGCCTGCTGGCGGAACGCGGCGTGCCGGTATGCGCGCACATGGGCCTTACGCCCCAGTCGGTGAACATCCTCGGCGGTTACAAGGTGCAAGGTCGCAATGAAGCCCAGGCGCGCCAGATGCGCGCCGATGCCATTGCCCTGGAGCAAGCGGGCGTGGCGATGATCCTGCTTGAATGCGTGCCCAGCGAACTGGCTGCCGAAATCACCCAGGCCGTAAAAGTGCCAGTGATCGGTATCGGCGCAGGCGCGGACACCGATGGCCAGGTGCTGGTATTGCACGACATGCTCGGCCTTTCGATCACCGGCCGCGTGCCCAAGTTCGTGAAGAACTTCATGGCTGGCCAGGACAGCATTCATGCCGCCCTGGGCGCTTATGTCAGCGAAGTCAAAGCCGTTACTTTCCCAGGTGTCGAACACGGATTCTCTGCATGAACACTGTAAAAACCGTACGCGAACTACGCTCGGCCGTCGCCCATGCCCGCAAGGCCGGCAAACGCATCGGCTTCGTGCCCACCATGGGTAACCTGCACAGCGGCCACGCCACGCTGGTGACCAAGGCCGCACAACAGGCGGACTTCGTCGTGGCCAGCATCTTCGTCAACCCGCTGCAATTCGGCGCGGGCGAAGACCTGGACAAATACCCCCGCACCTTGGCCGCCGATCAGGAAAAACTCCTGCAGGCCGGCTGTAACCTGTTATTCGCCCCCACCGTCGAGGAGATGTACCCCGGCGGCATGACCGGCCAGACCCGCGTCAGCGTCCCGCACCTGTCCGAAGGCTTGTGCGGCGCCAGCCGTCCCGGTCACTTCGAAGGCGTGGCCACGGTGGTCAGCAAGCTGTTCAACATGGTCCAGCCGGACATGGCCGTTTTTGGCCAGAAGGACTACCAGCAACTGGCGGTGATCCGCGCCATGGTCCACGACCTCAACATGCCGATCCAGATCATCGGCGAGCCCACCGTGCGTGCCGCGGATGGCCTCGCGCTGTCATCGCGCAACGGCTACCTCACCGAGGAGCAACGCGCCATCGCGCCGGTGCTGTACCGCGCGCTCAGCCAGATGGCGACTGCGATCAAAGACGGTGACCGCGATTTTGCCAAGCTGCGTGCCGAACAGATCCGCCAGATCGAAGCCGCCGGTTTGCGCATGGACTACCTTGAAGTCCGCCAAGGCGTGCACCTGCAGCCGGCCACGGCCGAAGATCGGGACATCGTGATTCTGGTCGCGGCGTATCTGGGCGCCACTCGCCTCATCGACAACCTGCACCTGAACCTCGAATAACCCCCGCTGAACAGCCCGCCTGTTGCCCTTCACGCTGTGCCGGTATAAAAAAGTACCGGCCACAACGCAGACAAAGCCAAGACATATCGACACGCTAGGTTTAATGTAATCGCCCGGCGCTAAGGTTAGCGCTGTCTGGAACCCAATCCTTGATATAAGACTGGATGTTCCGGGATTTGAAGTGTCCTAAAGGCAGTCCCCGTAATAAAAGGAAACCCGCAGCGATGGCGTACTACCGCACCCCTCATGACGTTACCGCTCTGCCTGCCTGGCAAGCGCTTAACCAACACCGCCAAGCCATGCAGGATTTCAGCATGCGCGACGCGTTCAATGCCGATCCCCAGCGCTTTTCCCAGTTCACCTTGAGCAGCTGCGGACTTTTCCTCGATTACTCGAAAAACCTCATCACCGGCGAAACCCGCGACCTGCTGGTGGGCTTGGCCAAGGAAGTGGGTCTCAAAGACGCGATCGACTCGCTGTACGCCGGCGAGCCGGTCAACTCGTCCGAAGGCCGCCCTGCCCTGCACACCGCCTTGCGCCGCCCGGTGGGCGACAAGCTATCGGTGAACGGCGTGAACATCATGCCGGACGTTCACAAGGTGCTGAACCAGATCACTGACCTGGTCGGCCGCATCCACGACGGCCTGTGGCGTGGTTACACCGAGAAGCCAATCACCGACGTGGTGAACATCGGCATCGGTGGCTCGTTCCTCGGCCCGGAGCTGGTCTCCGAAGCGCTGTTGTCCTACGCCCATAAAGGCGTGCGCTGCCACTACCTGGCGAATATCGATGGCAGCGAGTTCCACGAGCTGACCATGAAGCTGCGCGCCGAGACCACGCTGTTTATCGTCTCGTCGAAATCCTTCAACACCCTGGAAACCCTGAAGAACGCCCAGGCCGCACGCGCCTGGTACCTGGCCCAGGGTGGCTCGGAAGCCGAGCTGTACCGCCACTTCATCGCCGTATCGAGCAACAATGCGGCGGCCGTGGCGTTCGGTATCCGCGAAGAAAACATCTTCCCGATGTGGGACTGGGTCGGCGGCCGTTACTCGCTGTGGTCTGCCATCGGCTTACCTATCGCGCTGGCTATCGGCATGTCCAACTTCAAGGAACTGCTGTCCGGTGCCTATACCATGGACCAGCATTTCCAGAACGCGCCGTTCGAGCAGAACATGCCGGTGCTGCTGGGCCTGCTGGGCGTGTGGTACGGCAACTTCTGGGGTGCGCAGAGCCACGCGATCCTGCCGTACGACCACTACCTGCGTAACATCACCAAGCACTTGCAACAGTTGGATATGGAATCCAACGGCAAGAGCGTGCGCCAGGACGGCAAGCCCGTATCCACCGACACCGGCCCGGTGATCTGGGGGGGCGTGGGCTGCAACGGTCAGCACGCCTACCACCAGTTGCTGCACCAGGGCACCCAGCTGATCCCGGCTGACTTCATCGTGCCGATCGTCAGCTTCAACCCCGTGTCCGACCACCATCAGTGGCTGTACGCCAACTGCCTGTCCCAGAGCCAGGCGCTGATGCTCGGCAAGACCCGCAGCGAAGCCGAAGCCGAACTGCGCGACAAGGGCATCGCTGAAGAAGACGTGCAGAAGCTGGCCCCGCACAAAGTGATCCCGGGCAACCGTCCAAGCAATACTCTGGTAGTGGAGCGCATCAGCCCGCGTCGCCTGGGCGCGCTGGTGGCGATGTATGAGCACAAAGTGTTCGTGCAGAGCGTGATCTGGGGCATCAACGCTTTCGACCAATGGGGCGTGGAGCTGGGCAAGGAGCTGGGCAAGGGCGTGTACAACCGCCTGACCGGCGCTGAAGAAACCCTGGCCGAAGACGCTTCGACCCAGGGCCTGATCAACTACTTCCGCGGTCGTCACCGCGGCTGATACCGGTAACGCAAGGCCAACGTCCGTTTGGACGTTGGTCTTGAACCCTCCTTCCACAGGGTGCATCTTTATCACTTGTCGCAAAAACAAGAATAAGGAACGCTCATGTTCGATATCAGCACGTTTCCTACCGCCGATGCCGTCCGCAGGGCTGCGCAACTCAGTCAAGAGGACTACCAGCGCCTCTATCGTCAATCCATTGAGCAACCCGATACGTTCTGGGCCGAACAGGCCAAGGGCTTTCTCGACTGGATCACACCCTGGCATACCGTGCATCGCTCGGATATCAACACCGGCGCCGCCCAATGGTTTGCCGGCGGCCAACTGAACGTCAGCTATAACTGCATCGACCGTCACCTGGCGCAACGCGCCGATCAGCCGGCCTTCATCTGGGAGGGCGATGATCCGACAAAATCCTCCACCATCACCTACCGCCAACTGCACCAGAACGTCTGTCGTCTGGCCAATGTGCTGAAAAGCCGTGGCGTGAAGAAGGGCGACCGCGTCTGCATCTACATGCCGATGATCCCGGAAGCGGCCTACGCCATGCTCGCCTGCACGCGAATTGGCGCGGTGCATTCGGTGGTGTTCGGGGGCTTTTCGCCGGATGCCCTGCGCGACCGCATACTGGATGCCGATTGCCGCACCGTGATTACCGCCGATGAAGGCGTACGTGGTGGCAAGCCAGTGGCCTTGAAAAAGAACGTCGACAAGGCCTTGGCCAGTTGTCCGAGTGTCAGCACCGTGCTGGTCGTGGAGCGTACCGGTGCGGCCGTGGACTGGAGCGAAGGTCGCGACCTCCACTACCAGCAAGCCCTGAACGCCGCCAGCGACGACTGCCCGCCCGAGCCGATGGACGCCGAAGACCCGCTGTTCATTCTGTACACCTCGGGCAGCACCGGTAAACCCAAGGGCGTGCTGCACACCACCGGCGGCTATCTGCTGCAGGCGGCGATGACCTTCAAGTACGTGCTCGATTACCGTGATGGCGAAGTGTTCTGGTGCACCGCCGATGTGGGCTGGGTCACCGGCCACAGCTATATCGTCTACGGCCCGCTGGCCAATGGCGCGACGTCGTTGATGTTCGAAGGTGTGCCGAGCTACCCCGACAGCTCACGTTTCTGGCAGGTGATCGACAAGCATCAGGTGAATATCTTCTACACCGCGCCAACCGCCTTGCGCGCCTTGATGCGCGAGGGCCATGGCCCGTTGCAGAACACCTCCCGCGCGAGCCTGAGGCTCTTAGGCAGTGTGGGCGAACCGATCAACCCGGAAGCCTGGGACTGGTATTTCAACGCCGTAGGCGAGCAGCGCTGTCCGATTGTGGATACCTGGTGGCAGACCGAAACCGGCGGCATCATGCTCAGCCCCCTGGTCAGCGCCCAGCGGATAAAACCGGGTTGCGCCACCCAACCGATGTTTGGCGTGCAGCCGGTGCTGCTCGACGAGCAAGGCAAAGTCATCACTGGCGCCGGCAGCGGCGTACTCGCCATTAAATCAAGCTGGCCGGGGCAGATCCGCAGTGTCTACGGTGATCCGCAGCGCATGATCGACACCTATTTCAAACCCTACCCTGGCTACTACTTCACCGGTGACGGCGCCCGCCGCGACGAGGACGGCGACTACTGGATCACCGGGCGCATCGATGATGTGATCAACGTGTCCGGCCACCGCATCGGCACCGCCGAGGTGGAAAGCGCATTGGTCCTGCATGATCTGGTCGCCGAGGCCGCAGTGGTGGGCTACCCGCACGATGTCAAAGGCCAGGGCATCTACGCCTTTGTCACGCCGATGAACGGCGTGGAGCCCAGCGATGAACTGAAAAAACACCTGTTGGAGTTGGTCAGCAAGGAAATTGGCAGCTTTGCCAAGCCGGAACTGATCCAATGGGCACCGGCCCTGCCGAAAACCCGCTCCGGCAAAATCATGCGCAGGATTTTGCGCAAGATCGCCTGCAACGAACTGGACAGCCTCGGCGACACCTCGACCCTGGCCGACCCCAGCGTGGTGGACGGCCTGATCGAAAAACGCCTGAACCGCTAGGAACCCCCGAGTCGCCATGGAATTTATCCGCAGCCGTATCGAAACCCAGTTGATGAGCCTTACCGGTTTGTCGCTGGGCCAACTGGACCTGGAAAACCCCAAGGGCGACCCAGGCCTGTTCGGACCGGATTCGGTCAGTTGGCAGGTCCATGGCGACTTCAGCAGCATGCTCATCGGAGGTATCAGCGCCTTGATGCTGCAAGCCTTGCACCCACTGGCCCTGGCAGGCGTGTGGGACCACTCGAATTTTCGCCAGGACATGCTCGGGCGCCTGCGCCGCACCTCGCAATTCATTTCCGGCACCACCTTCGGCTCGCGCAAAGATGCCGACTGGCTGATCGAAAAAGTGCGCACCATTCACCTGCAGGTGGTCGGCCACGCGCCTGACGGACGGCCGTATGCGGCCAGCGATCCCGAGCTGTTGACCTGGGTGCATGTGGCGGAGGTGAGCAACTTTCTCGCCGCTCACCTGCGCTATCGCAACCCGCGCCTCTCTGGTCACGACCAGGACCGTTACTACAGCGAAATCGCCGTGGTGGCAGAACGCTTGGGCGCGCGGCATGTGCCACGTTCACGGCAGGAAATTTCTGATTACCTGGCGCGCATCCGCCCGCAATTGCTGTGCGACGAGCGCAGCCGCGAAGTACTTCGGCTGCTGCTCAATGCGCCCTCCCCCAGCACCTTGGCCAAGCCCTTTGGCGCGCTGATGATGCAAGCCGGGATCGACCTGCTGCCGGACTGGGCCAGCGCGATGCTTGAGCAACACCAAAGCCCGCTGCAACGCCAAGTGATCCGCGCCGGGGTCAGGCGCAGTGCGCCGCTCCTGCGCTGGGCGATGCGCAACGGCTCGGTACAACGCGCGCACCGGCGGATGGGGTTGATATAGGCAGCGCCCCCATAGCTGTTAAACTCCGCGGCCTTATTGCTCTCACTTACCCAGCAAGGCGCGCTCCATGTCTTCCCTGAATCAGGCGCTGCGCGCCGCCCTCGATCAACGCCAAGACCTGATCAACGAACTGCACGCCCAAGGCACCGACTGCTACCGGTTGTTCCACGGCAGCCAGGAAGGCGCCGGCGGCCTGACCATCGACCGTTACGGCCCGCAGTTGTTGGTGCAAAGCTTCCACCAGTCGCTGGAAACCGCCGATCTGCTGGACCTGCATCAACTGATCAATCAGTACATGGGCCTGGAGCTGCTGCTGGTGTACAACGACCGCTCCCGCGGCAACTCGCGCATCGACCGCGAAGATTCGATATACCGCGCCGAACCGGCTGCGCTGGAAGATCTGATCGGTCACGAATGGGGTCTGAACTACCGTGTGCGCGGGCGGCATGCCGGGCAAGACCCGCTGCTGTTTCTGGACCTGCGCAATACCCGCGGCTGGGTCAAGGATCACAGCGCCGGCAAAAGCGTACTTAACCTGTTCGCCTATACCTGTGGCGTGGGCCTGAGCGCCGCCGCCGGTGGCGCACGTGAGGTGTGTAACCTGGATTTTGCCGAGGGCAACCTGGCGGTCGGTCGCGAGAACGGCCTGCTCAATCCATCGTTTCCCACCATGCAGTTCGTTCAGTCCGACTATTTTCCGGCCATTCGCCAATTGGCCGGCCTGCCGATCACCCAGCGCCGCGGGCAAAAATTGCCGAGCTATCCACGCCTGGAGCAGCGTCAATACGACCTGGTATTGCTCGACCCACCGGCGTGGGCCAAGAGCGCATTCGGCACCGTCGACTTGCTGCGCGACTACCAGAGCCTGCTCAAGCCCGCGCTCCTCGCCACGGCCGACAATGGCGTGCTGATCTGCTGTAACAACCTGGCAAAGGTCAGCATGGAAGATTGGCGCGAACAGGTGCTGCGCTGTGCGGAAAAAGCCGAACGCCCGGTACGCGACTGGAAAATCATGACACCCGGCGCGGATTTCCCGTCCCAGGATCAACAGCCGCCGTTGAAGACGTTGATACTCCAACTGTAAGTAACTTCCGAAAGCCCCTGCTCTTCGGAACCGAAAACCCGTGCCATACTCCAAGGCACTCCTGTTCGACATAGATGGCGCCGCCCCATGCCCAAAGGATTGATCCGCGCCGTTGGCGCCCTGTTGACCGCCCTTGCCCTGTACAGCTTGCTGGGCTTCTTGATTCTGCCGGGCATTGCCCTTCGTATCGCCAACCAACAGTTGGCCCATTACGCCACGGTGCCGGCACGGATCGAGCGCATCGAACTCAACCCGTTCAGCCTGGAAGTGACAGCATGGGGCTTGAAGATCGGCGACCCTGGCAAGGAACAGGTGGGTTTCGAGCGCCTCTACGCCAACCTGCAGATCGACAGCCTGTGGACCCGCGCATTGCACCTGGCCGATGTACAACTGGACCAGCCCAAGACCGAACTGCTGTTCGACAAATCAGGCCAACTGAACCTTGCGCAGTTGTTCAAACTGCCGCCGAGTGAACCCACTCCGGCAGACCCGGAGGCCAAACCGTTCCCGTTGCGCATCGACAACATCAAGCTGGCGGGCGGCTACGTCCACTTTCAAGATTTGCGTCCCAGCGAGCCCATCGAGTTTCTCTACGACACTCTCGACTTTGAACTGAAAAACCTCAGCACCCTGCCTGAGGACAATGCCGACATGACCCTGGTCGCAGCCGGCCCCGAAGGTGGGCAGATTGACTGGAAAGGCAATTTCAGCCTGATACCCATCACCTCAAAAGGCACCCTGAAAGTCACCGACGGCAAGATGAAAGCCTGGTGGCCCTATGTGCGTGACGCACTGCCCTTGGTGCTCGAAGACGGCGTGCTCAATTTCAGCACCGATTACACCTTCAGCCTGGCCAAGGAAACCGAACTGAACCTGACCAACACCGCCGCCAGCATCGCGCCATTTGCCATCAAGGCGCCGGACGGGCGTCCGTTGGTGCGCCTGGAGCGTCTGGATGTCAGCGAGACCACGGTAGACCTGGCCAAGCAGCACGTGGTGGTCGGCAAAATCCGCAGCAACAAGCTGGAAACCTGGGCCGCCCGTGAAGCCGATGGGCAATTGGACTGGCAGAAACTGTTCGCCGGCCAACCGAGCAAACCGAGCAAGGCGCCGGCGACCGCACCGGCAACCGCCGACTCCCCCAAGCCTGCACCCGCAGCGCCCAGCAAACCCTGGCAGGTACTGCTCAAGGATGTGCAACTGCGCAACTATCAGGTTCACCTGGCTGACCGTCAGGCCAAACCGGCCGTCGCGCTGGAACTGGGCCCGCTGAACGTCGATGTGCAGAACTTCGACAGCCTCAACGCAAGCCCCTTTACACTCAAGGTCGACAGCGGCCTGGGCAAGCAGGGCAAGATCCAGGCTGCTGGCGAGGTCAACCTCAACCCCGTCAGCGCCAGGCTGAAAGTGAACACCAAGGACATCGACCTGCGGGTCGCCCAGTCCTACATCAGCCCGTTTATCCGCCTGGAACTGCGCAGCGGCATGCTCGGCAGCGACCTCGATGTGAACCTCAAAAGTACCGAGCCGTTGGCATTGCAGATCACCGGCCGCGCACAAGTCGACCAACTGCATACTCTCGACACCCTCAAGACCCGCGACTTCGTCAAATGGCAGCGCCTGATGATAGAAGGGCTGAACTACCAGCACGGCGACAGCCTGTCGATCGCCAAAGTCAGCCTGCTGCAGCCTTATGCGCGTTTCATGATCAACGATGACCGCACCACCAACGTCGACGATTTGCTGATACCGCAGCCGGCCGACAGTGGCGCCAAGTCACCGGCGCAAAAGACCGCAAGCAAAGAAAAACCGCTGGGCATTCTTATCGGGCAGATCGCAATCAATGACGGCTCGGCCAACTTCGCCGACTTCAGCCTTACCCCCAACTTCGCCACCGCGATTCAGCAGCTCAACGGGCAGATCGGCACGATTGACAGCCGCCAGGCCAAACCTGCAAGCGTGGATATCAAAGGCAAGGTGGACCGCTACGCGCCAGTCACTATCAAGGGCAGCGTAAACCCATTCGATCCGATGGCAGCCCTGGACATCGCAACCAGCTTCAAACGGGTCGAACTGACCACCCTGACCCCTTACTCGGGTAAGTTCGCCGGGTTCCGTATCCGCAAGGGCCGGCTCAACCTGGACTTGCACTACGTGATCACCAAGGGGCAGTTGAAGGCCGAAAACAAAGTGGTGGTCGAGCAACTGCAACTGGGTGAGAAAGTCGACAGCGCCGATGCCGTGGATTTGCCGATTCGTCTGGCCGTTGCCCTGCTCAAAGACAGCGACGGCAAGATTTCCATCGAACTGCCGGTCACCGGCGACCTGAACAACCCGCAATTCAGCGTGATGCCGATTGTATGGCAGACCCTGCGTAACCTGGTGGTCCGCGCGGCCACCGCACCGTTCAAGTTCATTGGCGGGCTGGTCACCGGAGGCGGCGCGCAAGACCTGGGCAATGTGTCGTTTGCCGCAGGTTCCAGTGAACTGGATAAAGACGCCGAGGGCGCACTGAACACCCTGGCCAAGGCGCTGAAAGAACGCCCTGCCCTGCGCCTGGAAATTGAAGGGACGGCGGCCGCCAGCAGCGACGGCCCATTCCTGGCCGCCCAACGCCTGGAACGGGAATACCAGTACAACTATTACAAAATCCTGCAGCGCCGTGGCGATAAGGTGCCTGCCCAAGCCTCCTTGCTGGAGGTTCCGGAGCGCGAAAAAGCACCATTGCTCGAGGGCATCTACCGTACCCGCGTGAAACAACAGCCACCGGCAGAATGGAAAGACCTGAGCAGCGATGAACGCAGCGCCAAGTTGCGTAACGGCGTGATCGCGTTCTGGAGCAACAACGACGTGCTGCTGCGCAAACTCGGCCAGGACCGTGCCAGCACGATCAAGGATTACCTGGTAGACAAGGGGCAGCTGGAAGATGACAGGGTGTACTTCATCGATGCCAACCTGGGCCAGGCTGAGAAAGATGGCCGGGTGGTGACGCCGATGCATCTGGATGCCGAATAACCGCCCACAATAGAACAGGCCCCGGCACAAGTGCCGGGGCCTGTAATGACCACATCCGTGTGGTCGGTCGCATGAACCTCAGAGGTGCATTGAGTGGATATCTGACTCACGCGCCGCCGCCGCTAAGTTGTTCAAACGAACTGTCCAGCGTTACTCGGCTTTCAGGCCATCAGCCGATACAGCCTTGACGCCTTTGATTTTCTTGGTGATCGCAACAGCAGTGGCTTTCTGCGATTCAGTCACAGCAGTAGCGGACGAAAGGGACACCACACCTTTGTTGGTTTCGACCTTGATGTCAGTGCCAGGAATGCCCTTCTCGGTCACCAGGTCAGCTTTCACTTTGGTAGTGATCCAAGTGTCGCTGGTGGTTTCTTTAGCGTCATGAGCGGCGCTTTTGGTTTTGTCGATACCGTCAGCTTTAGTAGCGCCGCCAGCCAGCAGGCCATCAGCGGATACCGCGGTCACACCTTTGATTTTCTTGGTGATGGCTACAGCAGTCGCTTTCTGCGAGTCCGAGATAGCTACGTCCGAAGACAGGGAAACCACACCTTTGTTGGTCTCAACCTTGATGTCCGAACCAGGGATGCCTTTTTCAGTCAGCAGGTCAGCTTTGACTTTGGTGGTGATCCAGGTATCGGAAGTGGACTCTTTGGCCTTGGTCATTTCACCAGCAGCCAGGGTCATTGGCGCTTGGGTAGGCTGGGCAAAGGCAGCGTTAGCCATGGCCAGGGTCAGGGCAGTAGCAGTGGCGGTAGCGAGAGCGAACTTCTTCATACGAGTAACTCCTGTTTTATTAAAAGTCTGCGGCGTGTGAACCTTGATGCTGCAGCGTTAACAGGGTTATTGCAGGCGGTGTGCCAACTCTCGAATACAAACAAAACCTATAAAAAACAACAAGTTATAAATTAGGCAGTTTTTTGGAATCGTGCAACTTGCATGAAGCCGGTCGTGCCTGCATGCAAGTTGCGGTTTTTCGCGTCTATTTAAGCGACTGATTTTTAGGGACTTTCCCGCGCCCATAAAAAAAGGACTCCGAAGAGTCCTCTTTTTCAGCGTAAGGCCGGGGTGATTAAACGCCCGAAGCCTTGGCTGCTGCTACGTCCTTGATGGACAGCTTGATACGGCCGCGGTTATCCACGTCCAGTACCAGCACTTCCACTTCCTGACCTTCTTTCAGAATGTCGGTCACTTTCTCAACACGAGCGTCGCTCAGCATCGAGATGTGCACCAGACCGTCCTTGCCTGGCAGGATGTTGACGAATGCGCCGAAGTCGACGATGCGCTCAACCTTACCGACGTAGATCTTGCCGATCTCGGCTTCAGCGGTAATACCCAGAACGCGCTGACGTGCTGCTTCAGCTGCTTCCTTGGTTTCGCCGAAGATCTTGATCGAGCCGTCGTCTTCGATGTCGATCGAAGCCTTGGTCTCTTCACAGATCGCACGAATGGTCGCGCCGCCTTTACCGATGACATCACGGATTTTGTCGGTGTCGATTTTCATCGCGATCATGGTCGGAGCATTTTCCGACAGCTCGGTACGCGACTGACCAATGATCTGGTTCATCTGGCCGAGGATGTTCAGGCGCGCTTCCAGGGCTTGGCCCAGGGCGATCTCCATGATTTCTTCGGTGATGCCTTTGATCTTGATGTCCATCTGCAGCGCGGTAACACCTTTAGCGGTACCGGCTACTTTGAAGTCCATGTCGCCCAGGTGGTCTTCGTCACCCAGGATGTCGGTCAGGATGGCGAACTTCTCGCCTTCTTTAACCAGACCCATGGCGATACCGGCAACCGGTGCCTTCATCGGCACACCGGCGTCCATCAGGGCCAGGGAAGCACCGCAAACGGAAGCCATGGAGCTGGAGCCGTTGGACTCGGTGATTTCCGACACAACACGGATAGTGTACGGGAACACGTCAGCAGCAGGCAGCATGGCCTGAACCGAACGGCGGGCCAGACGGCCGTGACCGATTTCGCGGCGACCGGCACCGCCCATGCGACCACACTCGCCCACCGAGAACGGAGGGAAGTTGTAGTGCAGCATGAAGGGGTCTTTTTTCTCGCCTTCCAGGGTGTCCAGCAGCTGTGCGTCGCGAGCAGTACCCAGCGTCGCAACGACCAGCGCCTGGGTTTCACCGCGGGTGAACAGGGCCGAACCGTGAGTCTTGGGCAGAACACCGACTTCGATGTTCAGCGGACGCACGGTGCGGGTGTCGCGACCATCGATACGTGGCTTGCCGTTAACGATGTTTTCGCGAACGGTGCGGTATTCGATTTCACCGAATGCAGCTTTGACGTCGCTGGCGCAAGGCTGGCCTTCTTCACCGGACAGCTTGGCTACAACCTGCTCTTTCAACTCGCCCAGGCGAGCGTAGCGGTCGGCCTTGACGGTGATGGTGTAGGCATCGGAGATAGCAGCGCCGAACTCGGAGCGGATAGCACCCAGCAGTTCAGTCGCTTCGGCTTGTGGAGCCCAGGCCCAGGTTGGCTTGGCAGCTTCGGCAGCCAGTTCTTTAACCGCGTTGATCACGGACTGGAACTCGTCGTGAGCAAACAGTACCGCGCCCAGCATCTGATCTTCGGTCAGCTCTTTGGCTTCCGATTCAACCATCAGTACGGCTTCCGAGGTACCGGCAACGACCATGTCCAGGCTCGACGCTTTCAGTTGCTCGTAAGTCGGGTTCAGCAGGTAGCCGGTGCTTTCGTGGAAAGCTACGCGGGCGGCGCCGATCGGGCCATCGAAAGGAATGCCGGAGATGGCCAGGGCCGCCGACGTACCGATCATCGCAGCGATGTCCGGATCGGTCTTCTTGCTGGTGGAAACGACGGTGCAGACGACCTGCACTTCGTTCATGAAGCCTTCTGGGAACAGCGGACGGATCGGACGGTCGATCAGTCGGGAAGTCAGGGTTTCTTTCTCGGAAGGACGGCCTTCACGCTTGAAGAAACCGCCAGGGATCTTACCGGCAGCGTAAGTCTTTTCCTGGTAGTGAACGGACAGAGGGAAGAAGCCCTTGCTCGGATCAGCGGTCTTGGCGCCAACAACGGTCACCAATACGGTCACGTCGTCATCAACGGTAACCAGCACTGCGCCGGAGGCTTGACGGGCGATACGGCCTGTCTCGAGGGTAACGGTCGACTGACCGAACTGGAATTTTTTGATAACCGGGTTCACGGTGTCCTACCTTCTTTGTGGCTCTTGGGGAACTTGTCTTCTTGCGAAATTCTTGGGCAATGTCGGGAATCGGCCCAACCCTTGTCCAGGGTAAAACGTGTATCCAGATAAAACTTGAGGCTGGGAGCCTGCCATGGGCCAACGGGAATCCCGATGACACACGGCAGACAACCAACCTCTAGCGCAATCGCTGATTAGCGACGCAGACCCAGGCGACCGATCAGAGCCTGATAACGACCCAGATCCTTGCCTTTCAGGTAGTCCAGCAGCTTACGGCGCTGGTTTACCATGCGGATCAGACCACGACGGGAGTGGTGGTCTTTACCGTTGGCCTTGAAGTGACCTTGCAGCTTGTTGATGTTGTGGGTCAGCAGTGCAACTTGCACTTCTGGCGAACCAGTGTCACCAACAGCTTGCTGATAGTCAGCTACGATTTGTGCTTTTTCTTGAACGTCGAGAGCCATGAGGCAATCCTTTTTTCAGGAAACCACCCAAAGGACAGTTTCAACAGGCCAGGGACAAATCCCTGTATCTAAAAATGAGTGTTGACCATGCCTGTTAACAGCCACACTCGTTCGGTCATTCTGACCGAATCAGTCGACGCGGCGCGATGCGCCCGTCTTCGCTCACTTCACCGATACCGATAAAGCGACCGTTATGATCCTGTACTCGCACCATGCCGAACTTCGGGGCATCCGGGGCGCGTACCGGCTGGCCGTTGAGCCAGTAGAACGCGCTGTGCTCCGAGAAGTGCAGCAATGGCCAATCAAGCAAACCGCTATCCGAAGGCATCAGGAAGCGATCAACCGCTTCGTTGCCGCCTTCGGCGTGTACCGCTTCCAACTCTTCCAGCGTGACCGTCTGGGCCAGGGTGAAAGGGCCCGCTTGTGTACGTCGCAGTTCGGCAACGTATGCGCCGCAGCCAAGTTGCTCACCAATATCCTCCACCAGGGTACGGATATAAGTGCCTTTGCTGCAGTCCACCGCCAATCGGGCAGTGTCACCCTCACAGGCGAGCAATTCCAGCCGGGCAATAGTAACAGAACGCGGTTCACGCTCCACCACTTCGCCTGCACGTGCCAGCTTGTAAAGAGGCTGTCCATCACGCTTGAGCGCCGAGTACATCGGCGGTATCTGACTGATTTGCCCACGAAAAGCGGGTAAAGCCGCCTCGATATCAGCACGACCAACGGTCACGTCGCGAACCTGCAAAACATCACCTTCGGCGTCTGCCGTGGTGGTGGTCTTGCCCAGTTGCATCAGCGTTTCGTAACCCTTGTCGGAATCGAGCAGGTATTGCGAGAACTTGGTGGCCTCGCCGAAACACAACGGCAACACGCCGGTGGCCAGGGGGTCGAGGCTGCCGGTGTGCCCGGCCTTCTCGGCATTGAGCAGCCAGCGGACCTTCTGCAAGGCGGCATTGGAGGTAAAACCAATGGGTTTGTCGAGCAGAATGATGCCGCTGACGTTGCGACGGATACGTTTGACCTGAGCCACCGCTTACTCCTTGGCGTCTTCAGGTGTGGACGGGTGCTGACTGTCTTCAGCCACCGCGCGCTCGATCAGCGCTGACAGATGCGCGCCACGCACGACGCTTTCGTCGTAGTGGAAATGCAACTGAGGCACGCTGCGCAGCTTCATTTCACGGGCCAACTGCATGCGCAGGAAGCCTGCGGCCGAGTTGAGCACCTTGATGCTCTGCGCGATTTCTTCGCTGTTGTCCTGGCCCATCACGGTGATGAAGATCTTGGCGTGACCTACGTCACGGCTCACTTCAACAGCGGTGATGGTAACCAGGCCGACGCGCGGATCTTTGACTTCGCGACGGATCAGTTGGGCCAGCTCGCGCTGCATCTGATCGCCGATACGCTGGGTACGGCTGTATTCTTTTGCCATGTCTTGTTACCTGTTACTGCCACACGGTGAAACCCGTGGGGTCTGAAAGCGGCAAACGCCCGGCCTGACAAAAGCCAGACCGGGCGTTGCGTTTAGAGTCCTTACGCGGCGCGGGGCATGTGCATGCCCACACACTGCGTGGCTCCTGAAGTGCGCGAGTCAGAGGCTGCGAGCAACCTGAACCTTCTCGTAGACTTCGATCTTGTCGCCAGCTTTGACGTCGTTGTAGCTCTTGACGCCGATACCGCATTCCATGCCGGCACGCACTTCGGAAGCGTCATCCTTGAAGCGGCGCAGGGATTCCAGCTCGCCTTCAAAGATAACGATGTCTTCACGCAGTACACGGATTGGACGGTTACGGTGCACAACACCTTCGATAACCATGCAACCGGCGATCGCGCCGAATTTCGGCGAACGGAACACGTCACGTACCTCGGCAACACCCAGGATATTTTCCCGAACGTCGCTGCCAAGCATGCCGGTGAGGGCTTTCTTGACGTCTTCGATGATGTCGTAGATGACGTTGTAGTAACGCATGTCCAGGCCTTCCTGCTCGACGATCTTGCGAGCGCCAGCATCGGCACGCACGTTGAAGCCGAACAGTACAGCGTTGGAAGCCAGCGCCAGGTTGGCATCGGATTCGGTGATACCACCGACACCGCCACCCACGACTCGCACTTGCACTTCGTCGTTACCCAGGCCGTTCAAGGCGCCGTTCAACGCTTCGAGAGAACCACGGACGTCAGATTTGAGGACGATGTTGAGCGTCTTCTTCTCTGCCTGGCCCATGTTTTCGAAGATGTTTTCCAGCTTACCGGCGTGGGCACGAGCCAGTTTGACTTCGCGGAACTTGCCTTGACGGAACAGAGCCACTTCACGGGCTTTCTTCTCGTCCGCAACCACGCTCATCTCGTCGCCAGCGTCCGGGGTACCGTCCAGGCCGAGGATCTCGACAGGGATGGAAGGACCGGCTTCCTTGATTGGCTTGCCGTTCTCATCGAGCATGGCACGTACACGGCCATAGTTCGAACCGACCAGCACCATGTCGCCTTGGCGCAGGGTACCGTCTTGAACCAGTACGGTTGCAACCGGGCCACGGCCTTTGTCGAGACGCGATTCAACCACAACACCGCGACCTGGCGCCGATGGGGTTGCTTTGAGCTCAAGGACTTCAGCTTGCAGCAGGACCGCTTCGAGCAGTTCGTCTACGCCAGTACCGACTTTCGCCGAAACCGAAACGAACGGCGTATCACCGCCCCACTCTTCGGAAGTCACGCCGTGAACCGACAGTTCGCTACGAATGCGATCCAGGTCCGCGCCCGGCTTGTCGATCTTGTTCACTGCAACAACCAGTGGAACGCCGGCAGCCTTGGCGTGCTGGACAGCTTCAATGGTCTGCGGCATCACGCCGTCGTCCGCTGCAACGACCAGGATCACGATATCAGTCGCCTTGGCACCACGGGCACGCATCGCGGTAAACGCGGCGTGACCCGGAGTGTCGAGGAAGGTGACCATGCCGCGCTCGGTTTCAACGTGGTAAGCACCGATGTGCTGGGTGATGCCGCCGGCTTCGCCTGCAGCTACCTTGGCACGACGGATGTAGTCGAGCAGCGATGTCTTACCATGGTCAACGTGACCCATTACAGTCACAACTGGCGCACGGGAGAACGTCTCACCTTCAAACTTCAGGGACTCGGCCAGGGAGTCTTCCAGGGCCGTGTCGCTGACCAGGGTCACTTTGTGGCCCAATTCTTCAGCCACGAGCTGAGCAGTTTCCTGATCAAGCACTTGGTTGATGGTCGCTGGAGTACCCAGTTTGAACATGAACTTGATGATTTCAGCAGCCTTGACCGACATCTGATTGGCGAGGTCGCCAACGGTGATGGTCTCGCCGATCTGGACATCACGCACGACAGGGCCGGTTGGGCTCTGGAAACCGTGGGCGTTGCGCTTTTTCAGCTTGGCCTTGCCGCGACCACCACGACGGAAGCCATCGCTTTCTTCGTCGGTAGTCCGTGGGGCAACGCGTGGCGCAGGCGCCTTCTCTTTGACCGAAGCACGATGCGGAGCGTTTTTGCGCTCGCCATCGCCACCACCGCCACGACGATTGTTATCGTCGGCACGTGGTTTGTCCGGACGACGAGGCTCTTCGCGTTTGCGCGCATCAGCGGCGGGCGCTGGTGCGGCGGCAACCGGAGCGGTCTCGCGCACTGCTTCTACAGGAGCGGCGACCGCTTCAGTGGCAGCAGGTTGCGCAGCAGCAGGCTGGCGACGCGCTTCTTCTTCGGCGCGACGCTTGGCTTCTTCTTCAGCCTTCTGACGAGCAGCATTTTCTACTGCGCGACGCTCTTCCAGTTCGCGTTTGCGCTCGGCTTCGATTTCTTCCGGGCTGCGCTGTACGAAGACTTTCTTCTTGCGTACTTCAACGCTGATGCTCTTGCTACCAGCAACACGCAGGGTGCTGGTGGTTTTGCGCTGCAATGTAATCTTGCGCGGTTCTTCCACTTTCGCCTTGTGGCTGCTCTTCAAGTGAGTCAGTAAAGACTGTTTCTCACTATCGCTCACACCTTCATCGGCGGCGGTGTGCGGCAGACCTGCCTCACGCATCTGCTGCAACAGGCGCTCTACCGGTGTTTTGACCTCATCGGCCAGTTGTTTCACCGTGACTTGCGTCATGCACTTCTCTCCTCAGGCCGCGCCTAATTACTCGAACCAATGGGCTCGGGCGGCCATGATCAACTTGCCGGCACGATCATCGTCAATGCCGTCGATGTCGAGCAGATCGTCAATAGACTGCTCGGCCAGGTCTTCGCGGGTAATTACGCCGCGCACCGCCAGTTCCATCGCCAAATCCTTGTCCATACCCTCAAGCGAGAGCAGGTCTTCGGCCGGATGGGCGTCTGCCAGCTTTTCCTCAGTAGCGATGGCTTTGGTCAACAAACGATCCTTGGCCCGAGCGCGAAGCTCGTTGACGATATCCTCGTCAAAGCCGTCGATGTTGAGCATCTCCTCCACCGGTACGTAGGCAATCTCTTCCAGGCTGGTGAAGCCTTCGTCCACCAGCACCTGCGCCAGTTCTTCATCGACTTCAAGCTCTTCGATAAAGTTGCGCAGAATGTCACCGGTTTCAGCTTGCTGCTTAGCCTGGATGTCCGATTCGGTCATCACGTTCAGGGTCCAACCGGTCAACTGGCTGGCCAGACGCACGTTCTGACCACCACGACCGATGGCCTGAGCCAGATTGTCTGCGCCAACGGCGATGTCCATTGCATGGGCATCTTCGTCAACGATAATTGCCGCCACTTCAGCTGGCGACATGGCGTTGATCACGAACTGCGCCGGGTTATCGTCCCACAGGACGATGTCCACACGCTCACCGCCCAATTCGCCCGACACTGCCTGGACGCGCGAACCGCGCATACCAATGCAAGCGCCTTGCGGGTCGATGCGTTTGTCCTTGGAACGGACCGCGATCTTGGCGCGCGAACCCGGGTCGCGGGACGCAGCCATCACTTCGATCAGGCCTTCGGCGATTTCCGGCACTTCGATACGGAACAGCTCGATCAGCATTTCCGGCGCGGTACGCGACAGAATCAACTGAGGGCCGCGGTTCTCGGTGCGGATTTCCTTGAGCAGCGCACGCAGACGCACGCCGACACGGAAGGTTTCGCGAGAGATGATGTCTTCGCGGGCCAGCAACGCTTCAGCGTTGTTGCCCAGGTCGACGATCACATTGTCGCGGGTCACTTTTTTCACGGTGCCGGAGATGATTTCGCCCAGGCGCTCACGATAAGCGTCAACAACTTGAGCGCGCTCGGCTTCGCGAACCTTCTGCACGATGACCTGCTTGGCGGTCTGTGCAGCAATACGGCCGAACTCGATCGACTCGATCTTTTCTTCGACGACATCACCTACCTGGGCGCCAGGATGCGTTTGCGCAACCTTGCTTGGCCAGGTTTCGATAGCCGGATCATCAAGATCGTCCTCTTCGACCACCGTCCAGCGACGGAAAGTCTCGTAGGCACCGGTGTGGCGATTGATTTCCACACGCAGATCTACTTCGTCTTCAAAACGTTTCTTGGTGGCAGTGGCCAGGGCCAGCTCCAACGCTTCAAAAATCACGCTTGCCGGTACACCCTTTTCATTGGATACCGACTCAACAACCAGCAGTACTTCTTTGCTCATCGTACGCCTCGCCTTTCGCAAGCCATTGGATCCGCGGGATCCGCGTCTCAGTCAAAACTGGGAATAATGTTGGCCTTGTCGATCATATCGATCGGCAACAGGAACTCATGGTCTTCTACCTGCACCACGACGTCCTGTTCTTCTACACCGCGCAGAAGGCCCTGAAAGTTGCGTCGCCCTTCGAACGGGGAACGCAGCTTGATCTTCACTTGTTCACCGGCAAATTTTGCAAACTGCTCAATAGTGAACAGTGGGCGTTCCATGCCTGGCGAGGAAACTTCGAGGGTGTATTCAACGGAGATCGGATCTTCAACATCCAGCACGCCGCTGATTTGACGGCTGACAATGGCACAATCGTCCACCAGCACACCGCCCTCTTTATCGATATAAACGCGCAACATTGAGTGGCGACCTTGAGCCGAAAACTCAATACCCCAGCATTCATAGCCTAGGGCCACGACCACCGGGGCCAGCAAGGCCTGCAACTCTTCTAGCTTGCTCGACACCTGAACCCCCTCGTGCATGTATGTGCATGCTGTGCAAAATAAAAAAATGGGCGAAACGCCCATCCTTGAAACGCCGTCGAACAGCGGCGTTGAAAGTGTCCAGCTAACAAAAAGCCCCTTAAAAGGGGCTCCGCTAAAACTGGTTGCGGGGGCCGGATTTGAACCGACGACCTTCGGGTTATGAGCCCGACGAGCTACCAGACTGCTCCACCCCGCGACAAAGCTGGGGCGGAAGTATACGACCGATCCCTTGCAGGGTCAATGTAACCTTCCACCTACAAGAAAGCCCGCAACAGCGGGCTCTCCTGATAATTGGTACCGAGAAGGGGACTCGAACCCCTACACCCTATGGGCACAACCACCTCAAGGTTGCGTGTCTACCAATTCCACCACCTCGGCAATACAGCGCTTACAACCCTTCTTACTTCTGCTCTTGAGCTGGAGGTACGTCAGTCGCTGGAGTAGCCGACTTTTGCTCTTGAAGCACCGGGACATCATCAGAAGCCGGTTTTGCTTTTGGTACTTCCAACACTGCTGGGTTTGGCAAACCTACTTGAGTCAGCACATGAGCTTTCTCTTTAGCAAAGTAACCTAACCCCAAGCTGGTTATGAAGAAACCGGCGGCAAGTATAGCAGTAAACTTACTAAGAAAGGTAGAGGAACCTTGGCTTCCGAACACAGTATTTGAAGCACCTGCACCGAAAGACGCACCAGCATCCGCACCTTTGCCCTGTTGCAACAAAACCAGGGCAACTACGCCCAGGGCAGCCAACAGATGAAAAACGACTACGACTGTTTCCAGCATTTTTTCAGTTTCCCGCGGCGCGACAGATCGCACCGAACTCATCTGCATTCAGGGAAGCTCCACCAATGAGCCCCCCATCGATATCCGGCATGCCGAACAGTTCGACCGCATTGGCCGCCTTCACGCTGCCGCCGTATAGAAGACGCACACCTTGTGCGACTTCAGAATTCTCTGCCGCCAACTGGGCACGGATGGCTGCATGCACATCCTGCGCCTGTTGCGGTGTAGCAGTCAGCCCGGTACCAATGGCCCAGACCGGCTCGTAAGCAATCACTGCCTTTGCAAACGCACCAACACCCAGCTCTTCAATGATGCTGCCCAGCTGACGCGAGACAACTTCAATAGTCTTGCCCGACTCGCGCTGCTCCAGGGTTTCCCCTATGCACAACACGGGAATCAAGCCACTGGCCTGTGCGGCTGCGAACTTGCGATTGAGCGTCCCATCCCGCTCACCCATCATCTGACGGCGCTCGGAGTGCCCGACAAGCACATAGGAACAACCCGCATCAACCAACTGACTCGGCGAAATCTCACCGGTCAAAGCACCTTGCATGGCTTCCACTGCGGAATTCTGCGCGCCGACCTGAATCGACTTGCCTTTCAAGCCATCAACCACTTGGGTGATATGCAAGCAAGGCGGGAAAACCGCAACATCAACACCGCTAGGCAAGGCCAAGTGACGAAGGCCATTGATCAGCTCAGCGACACTGGCGCGGGTACCGTGCATCTTCCAGTTACCAGCTACCATAGTGCGACGCATGCTGTACCCCGTCGGTCAAAGTGGGCGCAGATGTTACCCAACCACATCATTACTGGCAAGCCGAATTCAGGCGCAAACTTCAGTTACTAGTTTTGCCAGGTCTTCGGCATGGCCGCGAACCTGTATTTCGTCGTCACCTTCGACCATGACACGTACCAAAGGCTCTGTACCGGACTTGCGCAGCAATACCCGACCACGCCCCGCCATTGCCAGGGTCACACGCTCGCACGCCTCCTTGACAGCCGGGTGATCGATCGGGTTTTCGCCGCCACCAAAATGCACGTTCAGCAGCACCTGCGGGCACTTGCGCAACGCCTGACGCGCCTGGGCAAGGCTTTCATTGCGGCGACGCAGGGCCATGAGCACCTGCAGCGCGGCAATGATCGCATCACCTGTCGTGGTGTGCTGGAAGCAGACCACATGGCCGGAGTTCTCGCCGCCCACCAGCCAGTTGCGCTCAAGCAACTCAGTGATGACATAGCGATCACCGACATTGGCACGCACGAAGGGAATCCCCAGGTCCGCCAAGGCCAGTTCCAGGCCCAGATTGCTCATCAGGGTGCCGACAACGCCGCCCTGCAGCTTATTACGCTCATGCATGTCGCGCGCGATGATGAAAAGCAGATCGTCGCCATCCACAATCGCACCCGTGTGATCCACCATCAGGACCCGATCACCGTCGCCGTCGAATGCAATCCCCAGATCCGCATGCTCAGCCAGAACAGCGGCCTGCAATTGTTCCATATGGGTGGAGCCGCAGTTTTCGTTGATGTTCAACCCATTAGGTTGAGCCGACAGCACCGTGACTTGAGCGCCCAACTCCTTGAATACGCTCGGCGCGACCTTGTAGGTCGCGCCATGCGCACAGTCGACCACCAACTTGAGCCCGGCAAAGCTGGTGCTGCTCGGCACACTGCTCTTGCAGAACTCGATGTAGCGACCCGACGCATCATTGATACGCGATACCTTGCCCAGCTTGCTGGACTCAACCACCGTCATCGGCGCATCCAGCAGTTCTTCGATCATCAGCTCGATCTCATCGGGCAGCTTGGTACCCTGACCCGAGAAGAACTTGATGCCGTTGTCATCATGAGGATTGTGCGAGGCACTGATCACGATACCGGCTTCAGCGTGAAAGGTACGCGTCAGGTAAGCGATTGCGGGCGTCGGCATCGGCCCCAGCAGCATGACGTCAGCACCGGCGGCAGACAAACCCGCCTCAAGCGCAGATTCAAACATATAACCCGAAATTCGCGTGTCCTTACCCACCAGGATGCGGCAGGCGCCCATGCTGCGGAACGCCATACCTGCCGCCCAACCCAGCTTGAGCATGAAATCAGGAGTAATGGGATATTCGCCGACCCGACCACGAATGCCGTCGGTACCAAAATACTTTTTAGTCATAGGTGCTCCATCATTCTTATTCGGCTGATTCTACTGCGGCAATCATGCGTACTACATCCACCGTCTCGGCTACATCATGCACCCGCAGAATACGCGCGCCCTTGGTCACCGCAAGAGCGGCGAGTGCGAGTCCGCCATACAGCCGCTCACCCACCGGGCGGTTCAAGGCCAGTCCTATCATGCTCTTGCGCGAAACACCGACCAACAAGGGCCGACCAAGGGTATGCAAGGATTCCATGTGCTTGAACAGGCTTAAATTGTGCTGCAGGGTCTTGGCGAAACCAAACCCCGGATCAAGGATGATTTTTTCCGGCGCAATACCCACCGCTGCACATGCAGCAATGCGACCAGAGAGAAAATCACTCACCTCGCCGACCAAGTCATCATAGTGGGGGCTGTCCTGCATGTTGCCGGGCTCACCCAGCATATGCATGAGGCACACCGGCAGCCCAGTGGCCGCCGCCGCATCCAGGGCTCCCTCTCGTCGAAGGGAGCGCACATCGTTGATCAGCCCAGCTCCCAGGCGCGCAGCTTCGCGCATCACGGCAGGTGTCGAGGTATCAACCGAGATGATCACATCCAGCTCTCGAGCAATACGCTCAACGACCGGTGCCACCCGCTCCAATTCCTCAAGCGGAGACACAACACGAGCACCCGGCCGAGTCGACTCGCCCCCGATATCAATCAAGGTCGCGCCGGCCATAACCATGGCCTCGGCATGACGCAGCGCGGCATCCCGCTGACTGAAGCGGCCACCGTCGGAAAAGGAGTCGGGGGTTACGTTAAGAATGCCCATGACATGCGTATGGGCCAAATCAAGAACCCGGTTGCCGCAAGGCAACCGGGTGGAGGTCAACACTGAAGTCATTTCAAACCTTAGTGGTCAGCTGCAGGGCCGCCGATCGGGGTTTCAGGGCGTTCGCTCTGAATGACTGGCGGCGTGCCAGAGGTGCCCGAACCGCCTTCCCAATCGCGAGGCTCACGCGGCTCGCGCCCTGCCATGATGTCGTCAATCTGGTCGGCATCAATGGTTTCGTATTTCATCAGCGCGTCAGCCATTGCATCCAGCTTGTCGCGGTTATCGGTCAGGATCTGTTTGGCCGTGCCATAGCACTGATCAATGATACTGCGCACTTCGGAGTCGATCAGCTTGGCTGTCTCACCGGAGAAACTCGCATTTTGACCGCCACCGCCACGCCCCAGGAATACTTCACCCTCTTCTTCGGCATACATCAACGGACCGAGTTTTTCCGAGAGTCCCCACTTGGTCACCATATTTCGTGCGATCTGGCTGGCACGCATGATGTCGTTGGAAGCGCCCGTGGTGACACCGTCGAAGCCCAGGGTCATTTCTTCTGCAATTCGACCACCGTACAGCGAGCAGATCTGGCTGATCAATGCGCGCTTGGAGAGGCTGTAACGGTCCTCTTCAGGCAGGAACATGGTCACACCCAGGGCCCGACCACGCGGAATGATCGACACCTTATAGACCGGATCGTGCTCAGGCACAACGCGACCGACAATGGCGTGGCCGGCTTCGTGATAAGCGGTGTTCTGCTTCTCTTTCTCGGACATGACCATGGATTTGCGCTCAGCGCCCATCATGATCTTGTCCTTGGCCAGCTCGAATTCCTTCATTTCAACAATGCGCTTGCCGGTACGGGCTGCAAACAACGAAGCCTCGTTCACCAGGTTGGCCAGGTCGGCACCGGAGAAACCCGGGGTACCACGAGCAATCACAGCCGGAGCCACGTCGTCGCCCATTGGTACTTTGCGCATGTGTACCTTGAGGATCTGTTCGCGACCGCGTATGTCCGGCAGGCCCACTACCACCTGGCGGTCGAAGCGACCTGGACGCAGCAGCGCAGGGTCCAATACATCCGGACGGTTGGTTGCGGCGATGACGATGATGCCGTCATTCATCTCGAAACCATCCATTTCCACCAGCAATTGGTTGAGGGTCTGCTCACGCTCATCGTGACCGCCACCCATACCGGCGCCACGATGGCGACCGACGGCGTCGATTTCGTCGATGAAGATGATGCACGGCGCGTGCTTCTTGGCTTGCTCGAACATATCGCGAACACGGCTGGCACCGACGCCGACGAACATCTCGACGAAGTCAGAACCGGAAATGGTGAAGAACGGCACCTTGGCCTCACCAGCGATCGCCTTGGCCAGCAAGGTTTTACCGGTACCCGGCGGGCCGACCATCAGTACGCCGCGAGGAATGCGACCGCCCAGGCGCTGGAACTTGCCCGGATCGCGCAGAAACTCGACCAGTTCACCCACTTCTTCCTTGGCTTCGTCGCAACCGGCGACATCCGCCAGGGTCGTCTTCACCTGATCTTCGGAGAGCAGGCGAGCCTTGCTCTTGCCGAAGCTCATCGGCCCGCCCTTGCCTCCCGCACCGCCCTGCATCTGGCGCATGAAGAACATGAACACGGCAATGATCACCAGGATCGGGAAGCTGGCCACCAGAAGCTGGGTCCAGATACTTTGCTGCTCAGGCTGCTTGCCTTCCACAACGACCTTGTTATCCACCAGGTCGCCGATCAGGCCATTGTCCTGAATAGCCGGACGAATGGTCTTGAAGCTATCGCCGTCAACGCGCTTGCCGGTAATCACATAGCCATCAACCGCTACGCGCTCGACCTTGCCATCCTTAACTTGCTGGATGAAGTCGGAATAGTTGAGGGTCTGCGGCTCGTTAGGGCTGGAGAAGTTGTTCATCACCGTCACCAGGACTGCCGCGATGATCAACCACAGGATCAGATTCTTTGCCATATCGTTCAATTAACTACCCTCTGAAGCAAGCTCCGCTAGTGGCGCGCGCTTCGCATGATATTCACCGGCCTAACTTACTACATTACCTACAACACTGGCAGGCGCCGTCTGTAACCCTTTGTGAAACTTTGACTACACAATATTCGTAAAGCTTCGTGACGAAAGCGATATAAAAAAACCTATCGACTCACCTCAAACCTTCAAAGACGCTCATCACTGGCGGCGCCTTCGATGCCACGGAACCCCCGAGCCAACAGATACTGCTCACGCGACCGGTCCCGCGAAGAGTCAGGTTTACGCATCTGCACCTTGTCGAACAGCTTGCGGATGTTCTTGTGATACTCGTCAAAGCCTTCACCCTGGAAGACCTTGACCAGGAAATCACCACCCGGACGCAATACCCGACCCGCCAGATCCAACGCCAACTCGCAGAGGAACATCGCGCGCGGCATATCAACAGCCGGTAATCCACTCATATTGGGGGCCATGTCGGAAATCACAAGGTCTACCTGTGAATTTCCGACGGCTTCCAGGATCTGCGCCAGTACCGCGTCCTGGGTAAAGTCGCCGTGCACAAAGGTCACATCCGGGATGCTGTCCATCTCAAGGATGTCCGAAGCAATCAACCGGCCTTGCCCGCCAATCAGACGACTGGCCACCTGGGACCAGCCACCCGGGGCGGCGCCCAGGTCGATCACGCTCATACCGGGGCGAAACAATTTGTCCTTGTCCTGGAGCTCCAGCAGCTTGTAACTGGCCCGGGAACGGTAACCGTCCTTCTGCGCCTTTTTGACGTAAGGATCGTTGAAATGCTCTTGTAGCCACTTAAGGCTGGTTTTGGAACGGGCCACGGGCCACCTCGAAAATAAAACGGGTCGTGATTAACTGGGCGGTCCCGGACTCGCTCGGGTAAACTGGCCGCCGCTTTTTACAAGATCAGACGCAGGGGTCAGATTATGCCGCTCACTCAAGAGCAGAAGAAACAGTACAAATCCATTGGCCACCATCTGAAACCAGTTCTGATTGTGGCAGACAACGGTTTGACTGAAGGTGTGTTAGCCGAATTTGAACGCGCACTCAATGATCATGAACTGATCAAGATCAAGGTCAATATCCTTGATCGCGAAGCACGCCTGGCCGCCGTTGCAGAACTGTGCAAGGTGGGCAAGGCGGACCTGGTTCAGGTCATCGGCAAGATGGCGCTGCTGTATCGCAAGAACTTCAGCGTCAACAAGCAATTGTCGAACGTTCATCGCTTCAAATGATGAAAAGGGTCACGGGCGTGCTTCGCGCGCCCCGCCACTCCATCCCGGCGCAGGCTGCATGACCAGCACCAGACCAGAGAACCCTAGCACAAGATAGCTGAATAACTGCCAGCGCAACGCTTCCGGCAGCCAGACATGCACGACGCCAAACATTGCGCACGCATACAGCGCCATCAACAGCAGTTGGCCGCGAATATCCCGCCACAAACTCCCCAAACCCTCGGCCTTGACCAGCACCACGGCCTGGATTGTCACGCACGCTGCTGAAAAACCCACCAGCAATGCACTCAGCAATCCGTCCAGCTCATCGATGAGCAATGGCGCCAGGCCAATCAGGCCCAGCGCCGGAAGCACACCCATGTGCAATAACCACAAGCCGCCCACCCAAAGCATCTGGGAGAGCTGCCAAAGCATGGCGCCCGCACGAAGCGGGCGCCGCCTTTCAGACGTGACGAACTTCGACAATCTCGTACTCGATCACGCCGCCTGGCGTTTTGACAGCCACCACATCTCCCTCTTCCTTGGCAATCAAGGCACGGGCCAGCGGCGATCCCACAGATATCTTGCCGAGCTTGAAGTCAGCTTCGTCTTCGCCAACGATGTGATAGACCACGCTTTCGTCAGTTTCGACGTTGGCGATTTCCACAGTCGTACCGAAAATCACTTTACCGGTGTGAGGAATGGTCGTCACGTCGATCACCACCGAATTCTGCAGGCGGCCTTCGATGTCACGGATGCGCGCCTCAACCATACCTTGCTGCTCGCGAGCAGCGTGGTATTCGGCGTTTTCCTTCAAATCGCCCAGCTCGCGGGCCGTACCGATGTCCTGGCTCAGCTTTGGACGTACGACCTTGGTCAGATGGGCGTGCTCCTCTTCCAGGGCCTTGAAGCCCTGGACGGTCATTGGGTATTTGGTCATGCCTTCAATCCTGCGTGTAGATCCTGCAAGCGACGCACGGTCTTTTCCGGACCGAACTTGAGCGCTTCGCAGATAGCTTCGCCAGCAGCAATGGTGGTGGTGCAGTAAATCTTGTGCTGCAAGGCATTACGACGAATGGAGTAGGAGTCCGCGATCGACTGGCGACCTTCGGTGGTGTTGATGATCAAGGTGACTTCGTCATTCTTGATCATGTCGACCACGTGCGGACGACCTTCCGTTACCTTGTTTACGCGACGCACTTTCAGGCCGGCCGCTTCGATCAGCTTGGCGGTCCCGGCAGTGGCCACGATTTCGAAACCCAAGTTGATCAGATCACGCGCCACGCCTGCAACCAGTGGCTTATCGTCATCACGCACGCTGATAAACGCGGTACCACCGGTCGGCAGCACTTCGCTGGCGCCCATCTGGGCCTTGGCGAACGCCTCGCCAAAGGTATCGCCGACGCCCATCACTTCACCCGTGGACTTCATCTCCGGGCCCAGGATAGGGTCCACACCAGGGAATTTGGCGAATGGGAACACCGCCTCTTTCACGCTGTAGAAGTTCGGAATGATTTCCTTGGTGAAGCCGATTTCCTTCAAGGTCTTACCAGCCATCACGCGAGCAGCGATCATGGCCAGGGAGACACCGATGCACTTGGAAACAAACGGTACGGTACGCGAAGCGCGCGGGTTGACTTCGATGACGTAGATGTCTTCGCCTTGCAGCGCCAACTGGACGTTCATCAGGCCGACAACGCCCAGTTCCAGGGCCATTTTCTTGACCTGTTCGCGCATCTCATCCTGGATGTGCAGCGGCAGCGAGTACGGCGGCAGCGAGCAAGCGGAGTCACCGGAGTGAACACCCGCCTGTTCGATGTGCTGCATGATCGCGCCGATCACCACGTCAGTACCGTCGCAAACTGCATCCACGTCCATTTCGATGGCGCAGTTGAGGAAGTGATCCAGTAGCACGGGGCTATCGTTGGACACTTTCACCGCATCACGCAGGTAACGCTTGAGCTCTTCTTCTTCGTAGACGATTTCCATCGCACGACCGCCCAGCACGTAGGACGGACGCACCACCAGCGGGTAGCCAATCTTGCTGGCTGCACGGATGGCTTCGTCTTCGCTGCGCACGGTGGCGTTAGGCGGCTGACGCAGGTTCAGGCGCTCGACCATTTGCTGGAAGCGCTCACGGTCTTCGGCACGGTCGATAGCATCCGGGCTGGTACCGATGATCGGCACACCGGCGGCTTCCAGAGCGCGCGCCAGTTTCAGCGGGGTTTGGCCGCCGTACTGCACAATCACGCCTTTTGGCTTCTCGACGCGCACGATTTCCAGCACGTCTTCCAGGGTGACCGGCTCGAAGTACAAGCGATCGGAGGTGTCGTAATCAGTGGAAACCGTTTCTGGGTTGCAGTTGACCATGATGGTTTCGTAGCCGTCTTCGCGCAGGGCGAGCGCGGCGTGTACGCAGCAGTAGTCGAACTCGATACCTTGGCCAATGCGGTTTGGACCGCCACCCAGGATCATGATCTTGTCGCGACCCGATGGCGCGGCTTCGCACTCTTCCTCATAGGTGGAGTACAGGTAGGCGGTATCGGTGGAGAACTCGGCCGCGCAGGTATCAACGCGCTTGTAGACCGGGAAGATCTCCAGCTTGTGGCGATGGGTACGCAGGTTTTTCTCGGTCACACCCAGCAGCTTGGCCAGGCGCTGATCGGAGAAGCCCTTGCGCTTGAGACGGAACATCATGTCGCGGTCGATGCTGGCCAGACCCAGGGTCTTGACCTTCTCTTCTTCCTTGATCAGGTCTTCGATCTGCACGAGGAACCACGGGTCGATCATGTTCATGCCGAAGATGTCTTCGACAGTCATGCCGGCACGGAAGGCGTCAGCCACGTACCAGATGCGCTCGGCGCCCGGCACGGTCAGCTCGCGCTTGAGGATGCTCATGCTTTCCGGATTGCTCAGGTCGAGCTTCTCATCCAGGCCGCAAACGCCCACTTCCAGGCCGCGCAGGGCTTTCTGCAGGGATTCCTGGAAGGTCCGGCCGATGGCCATGACCTCACCCACCGATTTCATCTGGGTGGTCAGGCGCGCGTCAGCCTTGGCGAACTTCTCGAAAGCAAAGCGTGGCAGCTTGGTCACAACGTAATCGATGGACGGTTCGAAGGACGCCGGGGTCTTGCCGCCGGTGATGTCGTTCGACAGCTCGTCCAGGGTGTAGCCCACAGCCAGCTTGGCCGCGACCTTGGCGATCGGGAAGCCGGTGGCTTTCGAGGCCAGCGCCGAAGAACGGGAAACACGCGGGTTCATCTCGATCACGACCATGCGGCCGGTGTCCGGGCAGATGCCGAACTGAACGTTGGAACCGCCGGTTTCCACACCGATCTCACGCAGCACCGCCAGGGAGGCGTTACGCAGGATCTGGTATTCCTTGTCGGTCAGGGTCTGTGCCGGGGCAACAGTGATCGAGTCACCGGTGTGCACGCCCATAGGGTCGAAGTTTTCGATGGAGCAGACGATGATGCAGTTGTCGTTCTTATCGCGAACAACCTCCATCTCGTATTCTTTCCAGCCGATCAGGGATTCGTCGATCAGCAGCTCTTTGGTCGGCGACAGGTCCAGACCACGGGCGCAGATTTCTTCGAACTCTTCACGGTTATACGCGATGCCGCCACCGGTGCCGCCCATGGTGAAGGACGGACGGATGATGCACGGAAAGCCCAGGGTCTCAAGAACCGCGTTGGCTTCTTCCATGCTGTGGGCGATACCGGAACGCGGGCACGCCAGGCCGATGGACTTCATAGCCTTGTCGAAACGCGAACGGTCTTCAGCCTTGTCGATGGTGTCGGCGTTGGCACCGATCATCTCTACGCCGAACTTTTCCAGTACGCCTTCGCGCTCCAGGTCCAGGGCGCAGTTCAGAGCAGTCTGGCCACCCATTGTGGGCAGCAACGCGTCCGGACGTTCTTTCTCGATGATCTTGGCAACGGTCTGCCACTTGATCGGCTCGATGTAGGTCGCGTCCGCCATGGCCGGGTCGGTCATGATGGTGGCTGGGTTGGAGTTTACCAGGATGACGCGATAGCCCTCTTCGCGCAGGGCTTTACAGGCCTGGGCGCCGGAGTAGTCGAACTCGCAGGCCTGGCCGATCACGATCGGGCCAGCGCCGAGAATCAGGATGCTTTTTATGTCTGTACGTTTTGGCATGGGTTTGTCACTCAAATCCGCAGGTCAGTCGGCAAGCCGTCTTGAACAATCTTTGAAGAGCCCGCGGGAGCCACCGGAGTTCGGGGCCGCCCGCAAGCCGCTCAGTCAGCGTCGCTTGGCCATCTCATTGATGAAACGGTCGAACAGCGGCGCTACGTCGTTCGGGCCCGGGCTCGCTTCAGGGTGGCCCTGGAAGCTGAACGCGCTCTTGTCGGTGCGCTCGATGCCTTGCAGGGAGCCGTCGAACAGCGACTTGTGAATGGCGCGGACGTTACCCGGCAAAGTCGCTTCATCCACCGCAAAACCGTGGTTCTGGCTGGTGATCATCACGACGCCTGTGTCCAGGTCCTGCACCGGGTGGTTGGCACCGTGGTGGCCATGGCCCATTTTCAGGGTCTTGGCGCCGGAGGCCAGGGCCAGCAGCTGGTGACCGAGGCAGATACCGAATACCGGAATTTCGGTGTCCAATACGTCCTTGATGGCCTGGATGGCGTAGTCGCATGGCTCCGGATCACCCGGGCCGTTGGACAGGAACACACCGTCCGGTTGCATGGCCAGCACATCGCTGGCCGGGGTTTGCGCCGGCACCACGGTAACGCGGCAGCCGCGCTCGACCAACATGCGCAGGATGTTGTACTTCACACCATAGTCATAAGCGACCACGTGGTAAGGCAGGTCCGCGGACTCGATGGTCGCGTGGCTGTCAGTCTTCAAGTCCCAGACAGTGGAGCGCCACTCGTACTGCTCCTTGGTGCTGACGACTTTCGCCAGGTCCATGCCCTTCAGGCCTGGGAAGCCTTGCGCTGCGGCAATCGCCGCCTCTTCGGAGATAGCGTCACCCACCATGATGCAGCCGTTCTGCGAACCTTTTTCACGCAGGATGCGCGTGAGGCGGCGCGTATCGATACCGGCGATCGCCACGACGTTGTTGGCTTTCAGGTAATCGGACAGCGACATCGTGTTACGCCAGTTGCTTGCAACCAGTGGTAGGTCACGAATCACCAGACCGGCCGACCAGACACGATCAGACTCGACGTCTTCCGGTGTAGTGCCGGTGTTGCCAATGTGCGGATAGGTCAGGGTAACGATCTGTTGGGCGTAGGAAGGATCGGTAAGGATTTCCTGATAGCCGGTCATGGCGGTGTTGAACACCACCTCTCCAACGGTTTGACCGTCGGCTCCAATGGCTTCGCCGCGAAAAATGCTGCCATCAGCAAGGGCGAGTATGGCTGGCTTAGTCAAGAAGACCTCCCGTAAATAAAGCCTGAAAGGGCGATCGCAGGTTGCAAAAAAGCGGAGTGACGTATGGACACGTCACCCCGCTTCTTCACTGAATTATTCTGCGCGCTTTTAGTGGACACACTAAAGCTGTAGCTTACAGAAAAAGGCTTTTTGGGTCCACCGCTAATAAGCCTTAAAGGCAGGAGAATGCGACAGGACGTCGCTTAGCGGGTAAAAACGGGGCCTAAGGATAATCCCGAGGCCCCGGTTTAGCTACTGATTAGTGCAGGTCCAGCACATCACGCATGTCGTACAGGCCCGGCTCACGACCTTCCAGCCACAGCGCGGCACGCACCGCACCTTTGGCGAATGTCATGCGACTGGACGCCTTGTGCGTGATTTCCAGGCGCTCACCCTCGGTAGCAAACAACACGGTGTGATCACCGACGACATCGCCGCCGCGCACGGTCGCAAAGCCAATGGTGTCACGTGCACGCGCACCGGTGTGACCCTCACGGCCGTACACGGCCACCTTCGACAGGTCGCGACCCAGCGCATCCGCAATAGCCTCACCCATGCGCAGCGCCGTACCGGAGGGCGCGTCGATCTTGTGGCGATGATGGGTTTCGATAATCTCGATATCCGCCTCATCACCCAATACACGAGCAGCCATATCCAGCAACTTGAGCGACAGATTCACACCGACACTGAAGTTGGCGGCGAAAACCACGGGGATATCCTTGCCCGCCTCCACCAAGACCTGCTTCTGCTCGGCCGTCAGCCCTGTCGTACCGATCACCATGGCCTTGCCTGCCTTGCGGCAAAACGCCAGGTTTTTCAGCATCACTTCCGGCAGCGTGAAGTCGATCAATACGTCGAACTCGTCAGCCACCTGCTCCAGATTGCCGGACAGCGAAACGCCGATACGCCCCAACGAGGCCAATTCACCGGCGTCCGCACCGATCAAGGTGCTGCCGGGGCGAACGATCGCCGCGGTCAGCCCCGAAGCAGGCGAGCGTTGCTGCACCGCCTCGACCAGCGTCTTGCCCATGCGCCCTGCAGCGCCCATTACGGCTATACGTCGCATATTCACTTCCTTACAGATCGCCGAAGAAGCGCTTCACGCCATCGAAGAAGCCAGTGGTCTTCGGAGAGTGGGATTCGTCCCCCTCCAGCGAGCTGCGGAACTCTTCAAGCAATTCACGCTGACGGCGATTCAGGTTGACCGGCGTTTCCACCGCCACACGGCACATCAGGTCCCCGGCGCCACCACCGCGCACCGGCGCAACACCCTTGCCGCGAATACGGAACTGCTTGCCGGTCTGCGTGCCTTCAGGAATCTTGAGCTTCACACGCCCATCAAGCGTCGGAATCTCCAGCTCGCCGCCCAAGGCAGCGTCAACAAAACTGATCGGCACTTCACAGAACAAATGCTTGCCATCACGCTGGAAGATCGAGTGCTCACGCACATTGATCACCACGTACAAGTCGCCAGTCGGACCACCCTGCGTTCCCGCCTCGCCTTCGCCCGACAGGCGAATGCGGTCACCGGTGTCCACACCGGCCGGCACTTTGACCGACAAGGTCTTGTACTCTTCCACGCGACCCTCGCCGTGGCAGGCGTCGCACGGGTCGGAAATGATCTTGCCCTGGCCATGGCAACGCGGGCAGGTCTGCTGCACCGAGAAAAAGCCCTGCTGCATACGCACCTGGCCGATACCACCACAGGTCGGGCAGGTAATCGGCGAGGAGCCTTTCTTGGCACCCGAACCGTCGCACGGCTTGCAATTGACCAGCGTCGGCACACGGATATTGACGCTGGTGCCGCGCACGGCCTCTTCCAGGTTCAGCTCCAGGGTGTAGCGCAAGTCACTGCCACGCTGGGCACCACCACGCTGACCACCACGGCCACCGCCGAAGAAATCGCTGAATACATCGCCGAAAATATCGGAGAAATTCTGACCACCAAAGCCGGCACCGCCGCCGCCCATGCTTGGGTCGACACCAGCATGACCATACTGGTCGTAAGCCGCGCGCTTATTGGGATCAGACAGGCATTCGTAGGCCTCGTTGGCCTCCTTGAACATCTCTTCGGATTCTTTGCTGTCCGGATTACGGTCCGGGTGGTGCTTCATCGCCAGGCGACGGTAAGCCTTTTTCAGGTCCGCCTCGCTGGAGCCGCGCTCCACACCCAACACTTCGTAATAGTCACGCTTTGCCATAAGTCTTTGCACTCTTAAGGACGTTCAGCCAGACCCTCCTGAGCCTCGCCAAACTCGTTGAGCCCCAATACAGGCCCGGACCCAACTCACGTCAATTCAACGATCCTGGTCATCACTACTTTTTAGCCAGGAACCCGGCCAAAAACGCGGTATTTATTGCTCGAAAAGCAGGAGCATTTCCGATCACACCGCCAGCACCCGAACGCGGTAGCATGCTGTAAAAATTCGCGTACCCCAGACACACCAACGCGGGAGCAAGCTCCCGCGCGGCGACATCCTACCAGTCACCGCTTGTGAGCGGTCAACCGGACGACCAACTTACTTGTTGTCTTTGACTTCTTCGAACTCGGCATCGACAACATCATCGTGCTTGGCTTCAGGCTCTGCCTGTTGCGCAGCACCGTCAGCCGGCTGGCCTTGCTCGGCGTACATTTTTTGAGCAACCGGTGCGGAGACTTTCGACAGCTCTTCGATCCTGGCTTCGATGGCAGCCTTGTCGTCGCCTTTGACAGCAGCTTCCAGGGCAACCACGGCAGCTTCGATCGCGGTCTTCTCTTCAGCGGTCACTTTATCGCCTGCATCCGCGACCATTTTGCGTGTGGAGTGAACCAACGCATCACCCTGGTTACGTGCACCGGCCAGTTCTGCAAACTTGGCATCCGCATCAGCGTTGGCTTCAGCATCACGAATCATCTGTTGAATTTCTTCATCAGACAGACCGGAGTTGGCCTTGATGGTGATCTTCTGCTCTTTACCAGTCGCCTTGTCTTTCGCGCCGACGTGCAGGATGCCGTTGGCATCGATGTCGAAGGTCACTTCGATTTGCGGCACGCCACGTGGTGCTGGCGGGATCTCAGCCAGGTCGAACTTGCCCAGGGACTTGTTCTGCGCGGCTTGCTTACGCTCGCCTTGCAGCACGTGAATGGTCACAGCGCCCTGGTTGTCGTCGGCCGTCGAGAACACTTGGGATTTCTTGGTAGGAATCGTGGTGTTTTTCTCGATCAGCGCGGTCATCACGCCGCCCATGGTTTCGATACCCAGGGTCAGCGGGCTGACGTCCAGCAGCAGCACGTCTTTCACGTCACCGGCCAATACCGCGCCCTGGATGGCAGCACCCATTGCAACCGCTTCGTCCGGGTTCACGTCTTTACGAGCTTCTTTACCGAAGAACTCGGTGACTTTCTGCTGTACCAACGGCATACGGGTCTGGCCGCCGACCAAGATCACATCGTTGATCGAGCCAACGTCGATGCCGGCGTCTTTCAGTGCAATGCGGCAAGGCTCGATGGTGCGCTGAACCAGGTCTTCAACCAGCGCTTCGAGCTTGGCGCGAGAAATCTTCACGTTCAAGTGCTTAGGACCGGTAGCGTCTGCAGTGATGTACGGCAGGTTCACGTCGGTCGACATGCTCGACGACAGTTCGATCTTGGCTTTCTCAGCGGCTTCCTTCAGGCGCTGCATCGCCAGCGGGTCACCCTTGAGGTTCATGCCGCTTTCTTTCTTGAATTCGTCGACGAGGTAGTCGATCAGACGAATATCGAAGTCTTCACCACCCAGGAAGGTGTCACCGTTGGTGGCCAACACTTCGAACTGGTGCTCGCCGTCGACTTCAGCGATCTCGATCACGGAAACGTCGAAGGTACCGCCACCCAGGTCATAAACGATTACAGTGTGATCGCCCTTGGCCTTGTCCATACCGTAAGCCAGTGCGGCCGCGGTAGGTTCGTTGATGATACGTTTTACGTCCAGACCCGCGATGCGGCCGGCGTCTTTGGTCGCCTGGCGCTGGCTGTCGTTGAAGTAAGCCGGAACGGTGATCACCGCCTCGGTGACCGTTTCGCCCAGGTAATCTTCGGCAGTCTTCTTCATCTTCTTCAAGACTTCAGCCGAGATCTGAGGCGCGGACATCTTGTTGCCGTTTACTTCAACCCAGGCGTCACCGTTGTCAGCCTTGGCGATTTTGTACGGCACCATCTTGATGTCTTTCTGCACGACTTCTTCGTCGAACTTACGACCGATCAGGCGCTTTACCGCGTACAGGGTGTTATGTGGGTTAGTCACTGCCTGGCGCTTGGCCGACTGGCCAACCAGGATTTCGCCATCGTTGGCGTACGCAATGATCGACGGCGTGGTACGCGCGCCTTCAGCGTTTTCGATAACTTTAGCCTTGCCGTTTTCCATGACCGAGACGCACGAGTTGGTGGTCCCCAGGTCGATACCGATAATTTTGCCCATGATTTACTCTCCCGAAACTTGAATTTGGTTGCCGCAGCAGTGGTGGCTAACTGCGGTAGCACTTAAACGCTTGACTTATAAATGGGGGCCTTGCGGCGGATTTCAAGCCTGCTCATCAATAGAAGGTGCAACAGGCGCAGGCGCCTTGCTCACTACCACCATTGCCGGACGCAACAGGCGGCCGTGCAGCAGATAACCTTTCTGGAATACTTTCAATACGCTGTTAGGCTCCAGGTCATGGCTTTCCTGCATGGCCATCGCCTGGTGATGCTCGGCATTGAATGGTTCGCCACCTTGCGGATCGATCGCTTCGAGCTGGTAACGCTTCAGGGTGTCCTGGAACATTTTCAGCGTCAGCTCGATACCTTCGCGCATCGGACGGATGTTTTCGTCGTCCGGGTTAGACAATTCAAGGCCACGCTCCAGGCTGTCGATGATCGGCAGCAAGTCATTGGCGAATTTTTCCAACGCGAATTTGTGAGCTTTCTCCACATCCTGCTCGGCACGGCGGCGGACGTTCTGCAGATCGGCAGCAACACGCAAAGATTGATCCTGCGCAGCGGCCAACTGCTCTTCGAGCACTTGCACACGAGTCGCCAGTTCATCGCCAGCAGCCTGATTGGCTTCTGGAGTTTGCGTATCCTGAGTCTGTTCGTCAGCCATAGATTTCTCCTTTCAAAATCATGCGCGAACTCAACTCGCGCTTCTGATCCGGTATATGGGGCCACAATTTTCAGGTTCAAGGGCACGAGTGTGTCCAAAAGTCTTCCATTGACGCTGATCAATTCCTACCGATTCATTCCTCGTAGCGCTAAAAAAAGCGCCGATACAAGCAAATCGAGCTAAGCATCAGGATTGTCAGTCTCGAACAAAAAACTGTATAAATAACCAGACCTAAAGCCTGGGAGCGTCCGTCATGCTCGTGCACCTGTCCGTACATAATTACGCCATCGTTGAACATCTGGATCTTGAACTGGATCGCGGGATGAGCGTAATCACAGGCGAAACCGGCGCCGGCAAATCGATCATGCTCGATGCCCTGGGCCTGACGCTCGGTGATCGCGCCGACAGCGGCGTGGTACGCCCCGGCGCAGACAAAGCCGATATCCTGGCGACGTTCGACCTGGCCGACATTCCCGAGGCTGAAACCTGGCTGGCCGAGCGCGACCTCAATCATGAAGGGCCATGCATCCTGCGCCGGGTGATCACCGCCGAAGGACGCTCCCGCGGCTATATAAACGGCACGCCCTGCCCCCTTGGCGACCTGAAGGCATTAGGCGAACTGCTGATCGACATCCACAGCCAACACGAGCACCAGTCGCTGCTCAAAACCGATACCCATCGCCGCCTGCTCGATGAATACGCCGGCGCCACCGACCTGGCGCGCCAGGTACAACTTGCCGCCCAGCGCTGGCGCCAGACGCGTCAGGAGCTGGAGCGCCTCTCCAATTCCGGCGATGAGCAGCGCGCTCGTCATCAACTGCTCAGCTATCAACTTGAGGAGCTCGAAAGCCTGGGCCTGGGCGAAACCGAGCTGGAGCAGCTCGAGCAGGAACACAAGAACCTGACCAATGCCGAGACGCTCCTAGGCATCTGCCGCCAGGTCGTCGAACAATGCAGCGAGAGCGACTCCGGTAATGTGCTCAACGCCCTCACCGCCAGCCTCAATCGCCTGTCCAGCGTGAACAACGCCTCCGGCTCCCTGAGTGAAGCCACCACGCTGCTGACCAGCGCACAGATTCAGGTTGAGGAGGCCGTCGGTGAGCTGAACCGTTTCCTGGACCACTTCGATGCCGACCCGGCACGCCTGCAGGAAATCGAGGAGCGCCTGGACACCATCTACACCTTGGCGCGCAAACATCGAATCCAGCCCACCGAAGTGGCAACAATGCAGCAAAAACTGCTGGATGAAATCGAGACACTGAACGCCAACGACGAATCCATTGAGCGATTGGGCGACGAACTCGCCTCGTTTGCCCGCCACTATCAAGAGAAGGCCCGCGAGCTAAGCGACTTGCGCCAACAGGCCGCCACTGGCCTGGCCAATGCCGTTGAGCTGGAAATTCAACGCCTGGGCATGCCGGGTGGACGCTTCACCATTGAATTGCGCGCCAACACCAGCAATGAATTGCAGCCCCACGGCCTGGAACAGGTCGAGCTACTGGTCAGCGCCAACCCTGGGCAACCGCTCAAGGCATTGGCTAAAGTGGCGTCCGGCGGCGAACTGTCGCGGATCAGCCTGGCAATCCAGGTGATTACCGCGCAAACCTCCCGCGTGCCGACACTGGTCTTCGACGAGGTGGACGTCGGCATCGGCGGGCCGACCGCAGAGATCGTTGGCCAGCTACTGCGCCGCCTGGGGGACCGAGGCCAGGTCCTCACGGTCACTCACCTGCCACAAGTGGCGGCCCAAGGGCACCAACACTTGTTTGTACATAAAGTCAGAGGCAGTGATGCAACACACACTGCGGTATCCAAGCTGAACAAGTCGGAACGCGTGGAAGAAGTGGCGCGCATGCTCGGTGGCATTGACTTAACCAAGGAGTCTTTGGCCCACGCAAAGAAAATGGTTGTCGCTGCCAAGGCCTGAATCGAGTTTTCCCCATTAGCTAGAAAGCACGAAGGCGACCCTGAGGTCGCCTTCGATCGTTTCGCAGCGCAAATCTGCGTTTTTTTACTTTTTCTTACGGATGTACAACACGAGATTGTGGTCGATCAGATCGAAACCATGCTCCTCGGCAATTTCGTGCTGGAGCTTTTCGATTGCCGGGCTGGTGAACTCGATAACCTCATTGGTATCCAGGTCAACCATGTGATCGTGATGACCACCGTCGGCTAATTCGAACACTGCATGACCGCCGTCGAAATTATGACGAACCACCAGCCCTGCGGCTTCAAACTGGGTCAGCACACGGTAAACCGTGGCCAGGCCGACGTCCTCGTTAGACTCCATCAGCGCCTTGTAAACATCCTCGGCACTCATATGGCGCTGCTCAGCAGAATCGAGCATTTGTAGAATCTTGACTCGTGGCAGAGTCACTTTGAGACCGGCTTTGCGTAGCTCGCTATTTTCAACCATGGTTAGCTTTCTCGCGGATGCTGCTTCGCAGCTTCTCTTAATACGGGTATGATCGGCGTTTACGTTGTCCCAGCCAAGATAGTGGAAGTCGCCCACCGATGCAAAACACCAAGCTCTTGCTAACCAGTTTCACCTTTGTGGGACTGCTCGCACTCGCCGGTTGTTCATTCCCCGGGGTTTACAAAATCGACATCCAGCAGGGCAATGTCGTCACGCAGGACATGATAGACCAGTTACGCCCGGGAATGACCCGACGGCAAGTACGGTTTATCATGGGTAACCCCCTGCTGACCGACACTTTCCATGCCGATCGTTGGGATTATCTCTACAGCCTCCAGCCTGGCGGCGGTGAGCGCCAGCAGGAACGCGTCAGCGTCATCTTCAATGGCAATGACCAGCTGGTCAGCCTGTCGGGTGACTTCATGCCTGGCGTAAGCCGTGATGACGCCCTGCTCGGCAAGGACAACGGCACCAACGTGACTGCGCCAGCGCAGGAAAGCGAGAAGCCGAAGTCTGAAGTGCCGGCCAAGCCAGGCTCATTGCTGGACAAGATCCAGAAAGACGTCGACGGCGTAGAAACAGTTCCCGTCCCGACGCCACAGCCTCTGGACACCAGCCCGCAGTAAACTTGCGGCGCTCAACAAAAAGCCCGGCACGCCGGGCTTTTTGTTGCCTGCCCTTTGGCTGGCCTAGGAATTCTGTTGCTTGGCCAGGGCCGCCTTGGCCGCGCGCAGTCGGCGCACCTCTTTAGGATCGGCCAACAGAGGCCGGTAAATCTCGATACGGTCACCTGCCTGCACGGCACGCACCTCGGCGTCCGCGACCACCTTGCCAAATATACCCAAAGGGCAATCAGCCAGATCCACCCCAGGGAAGTGCTCGGCTATCCCCGACGCCTGCACCGCCATCCGCAGGCTAGTCCCTTGCGCCACCATCACCGCCAGTAAAACCTGACGATCCTCGGCCGCATACACCACCTCAATCTCAACCATGCAGTTGCTTGGCCCGCTGACAAAACGCATCCACCAGCGTATTGGCCGCCTGATTGAACAAGGGCCCCAACGTCGCCCGAACAATCGGCCCTGCGTAATCGAATGACAGGTCCAGGCTGATTTTGCAGGCCTTGTCGGTCAGTGCCTTGAATGCCCAAACACCGTGCAGTTCGGTAAACGGCCCTTCTTCCAGATTCATTTCAATGGACTTGCCGGGGATCAGCACATTTCGCGTTACAAAATGCTGGCTGAGCCCGCCCTTGGCCACGCCGACACGGGCACGCATGTGCTCATCACCGCTCTCCAGCACTTCAGCCGTGGAACACCACGGCAGGAATTCCGGGTAACGCGCCACGTCGTTGACCAGGTCATAGAGCGCCTGCGCCGGATAAGGCAGCAGGGCCGAACGTTGAATATGCGTCGTCATGTGTGCGTTATTTCCACAGCTGAGCAGCAAACATCGCGAAAGAACAGACCGATTCGCGAGAGAAAAAAACCAAAGAACTGCCCGCATTGTCCGGGATTCGTCCAACACGCTCAAGCACGCAGGTTGACCGTAGCCGACTCGCTCGCAACTCCCTATAATGCCGCCCCTATGGCTAAACAAAAGAAACACCCCACAGGGACCATCGCGCAAAATAAAAAAGCGCGACACGATTACTTCATCGAACATCGGTTCGAGGCTGGTCTGGTCCTGGCCGGCTGGGAAGTAAAAAGTCTGCGCGCCAGCAAGCTGCAACTGGTCGACAGCTACGTGCTGCTCAAGGATGGCGAGGCATGGCTGCTCGGCAGTCATATCACCCCGCTGACCACCGCGAGCACACACGTAATTGCCGACCCGGTACGCACGCGCAAGTTGTTGCTCAACGCACGCGAACTGGAAAAGCTCGCCGCCGCCGTACAGCAGAAGGGCTATGCCTGCATCTGCCTGTCCTGGTATTGGAGCAAGCACCTGGTTAAATGCGAGATTGCGCTGGGCAAGGGCAAGAAGGAATACGACAAGCGTGATACCGAGCGCGAGCGTGATTCCAACCGCGAACTGCATCGCGCGGTGCGCAACAAAGGCAAGGAAGAGTAGTACTTGTAACGGTGTAGCCTCGGAATCTTCCCCGGCTACATCCCTTTGCGCCGCTCCGCACGCGCCACACGCTGAACCTCCTGACGCACTTCCTCCAACACTTCCTGCACATATTCCAGGTGACGTGTTGAGACCTCCCGCGCCTGCTCGGCCCGCCCCTCGATAATTGCCAGGTACAAATCCCGATGCTGACTGATCAGCATGTCGCGGGTTTCCGTACGTTGCTGGTACATGCCACCAATGTTGGTCACCACGTTACGCTTGAGCAGGTCGAACAAGCCGCGAATGGTGTGCAGCAACACTGCGTTATGACTGGCTTCAGCAATGGCCAGGTGAAACCTCGCATCCGCCGCGCCCTCTTCCGCTCGGCTCACCTCATCGACGCGGGTGTAGCAATCCTGCAGCGCATCAAACGCAGCGGTCAGCCGCTCGCGATCGACCTCGGTCGCACGCAAGGCTGCGTAATAAGCGCAGGACGCTTCAAGAGTTTGCCGAAACTCCAGCAGATCACGCTGCGCCTCGGGATTGTTTTCCAACAGGTGCAGCAGCGGATCGCTGAACGTCGAGCCCAAAGACTCTGCAACATAATTGCCACCGCCTTGACGACTCACCAGCAGCCCTTTGGCCGCCAACTTCTGGATCGCCTCGCGCAACGACGGACGCGACACGCCAAACCGCTCAGCCAACGCACGCTCTGCCGGCAATCGCTCGCCCGACTTCAGCGTGCCCTCAAGGATCATGCCCTCAAGCTGCTCGACAATATCGTCAGACAAACGGCGCTGACGCACCAGATCAAACCCCATCACTCACCCTCCCGCATCCCGACCACGCGCCGGGCCTCTATTCTGGCCTATCGCCGCCCTTACAGCACCTATCAGAACGCCTTCGCTTTACCCGATCAGATGCCTTCGGCCACCGGGTTACGACCAAAGTTTCGCAGGCGGCAAATTGACACATCCCCAGAAGGCTTTTAACCTAGCCCACAGCGATTGTAAATTGGTATTACCAATTAACCAAGCTGACCAAACAACAACAATCAGGGGCCACCCCATATGCAAACCTGGCAACAGCTTTACAGCCCACTCGGCAGCCTCGGCCTTTCCGCACTGGCCGCCGTCATTCCGATCGTGTTCTTCTTCCTGGCCCTGGCCGTGTTTCGCCTCAAAGGTCATGTGGCCGGCAGCATCACGCTGGCGCTGTCGATCCTGGTGGCGATCTTTGCGTTCCAGATGCCGGTGGACATGGCGTTCGCCGCCGCGGCTTACGGCTTTGCCTATGGCCTGTGGCCCATCGCGTGGATCATCGTCGCGGCGGTGTTCCTCTACAAACTCACCGTCAAGAGCGGCCAGTTCGAAATCATTCGCAGCTCGGTTTTGTCGATCACTGACGACCAACGCCTGCAAGTGCTGCTGATCGGCTTCTGCTTCGGTGCATTCCTTGAAGGTGCCGCCGGTTTCGGCGCCCCCGTAGCGATCACCGCCGCCCTGCTGGTAGGCCTGGGTTTCAACCCACTGTATGCCGCCGGCCTGTGCCTGATCGCCAACACCGCACCCGTTGCCTTCGGCGCCCTGGGCATCCCGATCATCGTTGCAGGCCAGGTGACCGGCATCGATGCGTTCAAGATCGGCGCCATGACTGGCCGTCAACTGCCCCTGCTGTCGCTGTTCGTACCGTTTTGGCTGGTATTCATGATGGACGGCCTGCGCGGCGTGCGCGAAACCTGGCCGGCAGCACTGGTGGCCGGCTTGAGCTTTGCCGTCACCCAGTACTTCACATCCAACTTCATCGGCCCGGAACTGCCGGACATCACCTCGGCCCTGGCCAGCCTGATTTCCCTGACCCTGTTCCTGAAAGTCTGGCAACCCAAGCGCACCGCCGGCGCACAGATTGCCGGCGCCACCTCCGGCGTAGCGATCACCGCCAGCGCCGGCGGCTTCGGCTTGCCACGCAGCACCGTTGCATCGCCTTACAGCCTGGGGCAGATTTTCAAAGCCTGGTCGCCGTTCCTGATCCTCACCGTACTGGTCACCATTTGGACACTCAAACCGTTCAAGGCCATGTTTGCCGCGGGCGGTTCGATGTACAGCTGGGTGTTTAATTTCGCGATCCCGCACCTGGACCAACTGGTGGTCAAGGTCGCACCCATCGTCACCAACCCGACCGCCATTCCGGCAGTGTTCAAGCTGGACCCGATTTCAGCGACCGGCACCGCGATTTTCTTCTCTGCCGTGATTTCGATGCTGGTACTGAAGATCAACGTAAAAACTGGTCTTACCACTTTTAAAGAGACCCTTTACGAGCTGCGCTGGCCGATCCTATCCATCGGCATGGTGCTGGCATTCGCCTTTGTCACCAACTACTCCGGCATGTCCTCGACCATGGCGTTGGTATTGGCCGGCACCGGTGCGGCATTCCCGTTCTTCTCGCCATTCCTTGGTTGGCTGGGGGTTTTCCTGACAGGCTCCGACACTTCGTCCAACGCCCTGTTCAGCTCGCTGCAAGCCACCACGGCACACCAGATCGGCGTCAACGACACCCTGCTGGTGGCCGCCAACACCAGCGGCGGCGTGACCGGCAAGATGATCTCACCGCAATCGATCGCCGTGGCCTGCGCCGCCACCGGTTTGGTGGGCAAGGAATCCGACCTGTTCCGCTTCACCCTCAAGCACAGCCTGTTTTTTGCCACCATTGTTGGGCTGATCACCCTGGCCCAGGCCTACTGGTTTACCGGCATGCTGGTGCACTGAGCCCCGCACGTAATAGGGTAAGAACCGACGCCGGACCCTTATTCCGGCGTCAGCTATTTCTGGAGGACCCATGAGCCTGCCTGCCGCTTTCCTGACTGACGTCGCACAGCTGATCCCGACCAATCGACGCTTCGATGATCCGCTTTCCACGCTCGCATTCGGCACTGACGCCAGTTTTTACCGACTGATCCCACAGCTGGTTATCCGCGTAGAGTCGGAAGACGAAGTGGTCGCACTGTTGCAACTGGCCCAACGTGACCACGTGCCGGTGACCTTTCGCGCGGCCGGCACCAGCCTGTCCGGACAGGCGATCAGCGACTCGGTGCTGATCGTGCTGGGGGATAACTGGAACGGCCGCGAAATTCGCGGGAAAGGCACGCAGATCCGCCTGCAACCAGGCGTCATCGGCGCGCAGGCCAACGCATGGCTGGCACCGTTCGGCCGCAAGATCGGACCGGACCCGGCATCGATCAATGCCTGCAAAATAGGCGGTATTGTCGCCAACAATGCCAGCGGGATGTGCTGCGGTACTGCGCAAAACACCTATCACACCCTGGCGGGCATTCGTCTGGTGCTGGCCGACGGCAGCCGCCTGGACACCGAAGATGCGGCCAGCGTCAGGGCCTTTCGTGAGCAGCATGGCGTACTGCTTGAGCGCCTGGCGACATTGGGTCGCGAGACGCGGGCAAACGCCGAGCTGGCTGCGAAAATACGCCACAAATACCGCCTGAAAAATACCACCGGCCTGTCACTCAATGCCTTGGTGGATTTTGATGAACCGCTGGATATCCTCAGTCATCTGCTGGTGGGCTCCGAAGGCACCTTGGGATTCATCAGCGCAGTCACTTACAACACGGTGGTCGATCACCCAAACAAAGCGTCGGCGCTGATCGTGTTCCCGGACGTCGAGACCTGCTGCAACGCGGTCACGGTGCTGAAAACCCAGCCAGTATCGGCCGTGGAGTTGCTGGATCGACGCAGCATGCGCTCAGTGCAGAACAAACCCGGCATGCCCGCTTTCGTACAGCAACTGTCGGAAAATGCCTGCGCATTACTGATCGAATCCCGCGCTGCGTCGCCCTCGTTACTGCATGAACAACTGGCGCTGATCATGGCGTCCCTGGCCGCTTTCCCGGTTGAAAAACAGGTCGACTTCACCGAAGACCCGATAGAAAACGCGCGGCTGTGGGCAATTCGCAAAGACACCTTTCCCGCCGTCGGCGCCGTGCGCAAAACCGGTACCACGGTGATCATCGAAGACGTGACCTTCCCGGTCGAGCAACTGGCAATCGGCGTGAACCGCCTGATCGAACTGTTCGACAAACATCACTACGACGAAGCCATCCTTTTCGGACACGCCCTGGAAGGCAATCTGCACTTTGTGTTCACCCAAGGCTTCAATAGCGCGCAGGAGGTCGCACGCTATCAGGCGTTCATGGACGACGTGGCGCAACTGGTGGCGGTGGAGTTCGGCGGTTCACTGAAAGCCGAACACGGCACCGGCCGCAATATGGCGCCCTTCGTGGAATTGGAGTGGGGCAGCGATGCCTACCAATTGATGTGGCAGCTCAAGCGCCTGCTCGACCCCAACGGCATTCTCAATCCGGATGTGGTGCTCAGCGAAGACCCGCAGATCCACCTCAAGCACCTCAAGCCACTGCCTGCCGCCGATGAGCTGGTGGATAAGTGCATTGAGTGCGGCTTCTGCGAGCCCGTGTGCCCGTCCAAGGGACTGACCCTGAGCCCGCGCCAGCGCATCGTGATCTGGCGCGATATCCAGGCGAAAAAACGCGCGGGCGTCGACACCACGGACCTGGAAGCGGCCTATCACTATCAAGGCATCGACACCTGCGCGGCCACCGGTCTGTGCGCCCAACGCTGTCCTGTAGGCATCAACACCGGCGACCTGGTGAAAAAGCTACGCAGTCGTGACGCCAACCGTACGAAAACCGCCGATTGGCTCGCCACCCATTTCGCCACCGCCCTGCAAGGTGCGCGCTTTACCCTGCATGTCGCCAACGGTGCGCGCATGCTGCTGGGCGCCCCTCGCCTGACGAAGCTGTCGGCCACCGTGAGCAGACTGTCCAAAGGACAAATCCCGCAGTGGACCAACGCCATGCCACAACCGGAAAAAGCCATCCGCTTCAGCCCGCCGATGACCGACGAACGTCCGCGAGTGGTTTACCTGGCAGCCTGTGTGTCGCGGGCAATGGGCCCGGCCGCCAGTGATAAAGAGCAAATGTCGCTGTACGACAAAACCCGCGGCCTGCTGGAAAAAGCCGGTTACCAGGTTGTCGTTCCAGACAACCAGGACAGCCTATGTTGCGGCCAACCTTTTGCTTCCAAGGGCTACGCCGAACAGGCTGAGCACAAACGCCAGGAACTGATCGGCGCCCTGCTCCACGCCAGCCGCGGCGGCCTGGACCCCATCTATTGCGACACCAGCCCGTGCACCTTGCGCCTGGCGCAAGACCTCGGCGACACGCGCCTGGACCTCTACGACCCGGTACGCTTTATCCGCACACACCTGATGGACCGTCTTGATTTCACACCTCAAGAAGCGCCGATCGCGGTACACGTCACCTGCAGCACCCAACACCTGGGCGAAAGCCAGGCATTGATCGACCTGGCTCGACGCTGCGCTAAAACCGTGGTCATCCCGGAAGGCATCCACTGCTGCGGGTTTGCCGGCGACAAAGGCTTTACCACGCCGCAACTCAACGCCCACGCACTGCGCTCCCTCAAGGATGCGGTGCAATATTGCAGCGAAGGCATCTCGACCAGCCGCACCTGCGAAATAGGCCTGAGCCAGCATGGCGGCATTGATTATCACGGCCTGGTATACCTCGTGGACCGCGTCACCCAGCCTCGCATCCATTAATCCGGAAAAAAACAGAACCCCTGCGCGCCAACGCAGTCACTTGCATAGGCCCCGGCGAACGGGGCTCAGCAGTGATGTCGCTGGCAAACTTTATGACCGCCAGCAACGTCGAGCCCTTTTTCGCAAGGAGACATTCTTATGAAGCGTTCCACTTTTGCTGGCTTGTTCATTACCGCTGCGATGTTGGCCTCCCCCGCTTTCGCGGCCGGCGACAAAGACCTGTGCCAGATCAACCTGGACAAAATCAACAACGGCAAGGCACTGCTCGCGACCGACACCAGTGGCAAAAGCGGCGAAATCGACACCGCAGTCTCCCAGGCCAAGGCCGCCCACGCCGCCGGTGATGACAAGAAGTGCATCGAGATCACCTCCAAGGCCCTGCAAGACCTGCAGAACAACGAGAAAGGCGGCCAGTAAACGCCAGGGCCAACCTACGGGTTGGCCTTCCGTGAGCATTTGGCGTACACTGCACAGGCTTGTCACTCACTAAGAAACAACGAGTTACAAGCACGGGGCCGTTTAGGATTCGACGCCGGTCGCGAAACTTTAGGTGCATGCCGAGTTGGTAACAGAACTCGTAAATCCACTGTTGCAACTACTTATAGTTGCCAATGACGAAAACTACGGCCAGGAATTCGCTATCGCTGCGTAAGCAGCCTTAGACCTGAGCTTCTGGTACCTTCGGGTCCAGCAATCACCAGGGGATGTCTGTAAACCCAAAGTGATTGTCATATAGAACAGAATCGCCGTGCAGTACGTTGTGGACGAAGCGGCTAAAACTTACACAACTCGCCCAAAGCACCCTGCCCTTCGGGTCGCTGAGGGTTAACTTAATAGAAACGGCTAAGCATGTAGTACCGACAGCGGAGTACTGGCGGACGGGGGTTCAAATCCCCCCGGCTCCACCATTTGATCATCTAAAGACGTCCACGGACGTCTTTTTTTGTGCCTGAAACCCAGTAAATACGGGGCTTTCAGGGCTATTGGGGGCTTTCTAGGTTTTTAGAGTTCCAGGCGATTTGGTATTCCCAATGGTATTCCCGACTCCCCGGCGCTAATCTTGGGAATACCAAAAGGTGTCATGGAGTACTTCTCATGTGCGCTCAAACCACCCGCCTCTCCGACCGCCAGCTCAAGGCGGTCAAACCGAAAGACAAGGATTACGTCCTCACGGATGGCGACGGGCTCCAGCTGCGAGTCAGGGTCAATCGCTCGATGCAGTGGAATTTCAACTACCGGCATCCAGTAACCAAGAACCGAATCAACATGGCTCTCGGCTCCTATCCCGAGGTTTCTCTTGCGCAAGCCAGGAAGAAAACCGTTGAGGCAAGAGAGCTGCTTGCACAGGGCATCGACCCCAAAGCTCAGCGTAATGAACTGCAGGAAGCCAAACGAGCGGAAACGGAACATACGTTCGAGAACGTAGCCACCGCGTGGTTCGAATTGAAGAAAGATTCCGTCACCCCAGCGTATGCCGAAGACATCTGGCGCTCACTCACGCTGCATGTATTTCCGAGCATGAAATCAACGCCGTTATCAGAAGTGAATGCCCCGATGGTCATCAAGCTCCTTCGGCCGATTGAGGCCAAGGGCAGCCTCGAGACGGTTAAGCGAGTGAGTCAGCGCCTTAACGAAATCATGACCTACGGGGTCAACTCCGGAATGATCTTTGCCAACCCTCTCAGTGGCATTCGAGCGGTGTTCAAGAAACCTAAGAAAGAGAATATGGCCGCGCTACCACCTGACGAGCTTCCGGAGCTCATGATGGAAATCGCGAACGCCAGCATCAAACGGACCACACGCTGCCTGATCGAATGGCAGCTACACACTATGACCCGCCCTGTCGAAGCGGCGACAACCCGATGGGCAGACATCGACTTCGACAAACGCATTTGGACCATCCCTCCGGAGCGAATGAAAAAGCGTCGTCCGCACACAATACCGCTGACCGAACATGCACTCTCGTTATTGGATACGCTTAAGCCCCATAGCGGCCACAGGGAATATGTGTTCCCGTCAGATAGAAACCCGCGCACCCACGCGAATAGCCAAACAGCCAACATGGCGTTGAAACGGATGGGCTTCCAGGACCGCTTGGTCAGCCACGGCATGCGCTCCATGGCCAGCACAATCCTGAACGAGCATGGATGGGATCCGGAACTGATCGAAGTCGCGCTGGCGCATGTCGACAAGGACGAAGTTCGGAGCGCCTACAACCGGGCGGATTACATCGAGCGTCGGCGCCCGATGATGGCCTGGTGGAGTGAACATATCCAGAAAGCGGCTACCGGCAGCCTGTCAGCGTCGGCCATCAATCAAACCAGGGACCGCAAGGTGGTGCCGATACGCTGACATCACGGCGACAGTTCATGCCATCCGTGTAGTGGAGCTTGCCAGCGCTTTCTTTAAGCCAAGCCCCTGAGTATGGGAAGGCTCCGCATTCCCATACTCAGGGGCTCACGCTTAAAGGTCTATCAGGCAACCACGATTTTTGCCTTTCTACGGCGGATCAACCCTGCTGTTAACTCGTAGTAGTAGATGGTAGCTGGAGCTGAGCATCGCAAATAGTGCTCCAAAAACCATCTCACGTGCTTTTTTCTCCAGGACCAGGGAGTCGCGCAACCCCAGCGTTCACGAATCACCTCGTGCATCCTTTCTGCTTGCCTGATGTGCCGCTGCTGCGTGGCATGTGCACCTTTGAGCACGGGGTGCAGGAACAACGCTATGTCGAACTCGGCCGTCATCGCCGGCCTCCGATGTAGGCACTCACCACATCGATGCGGTTATGTCCCAACTCATGACTGATCTGCTCGCGTGCACGTTGATCGAGCTCTCGACTCTCTCGATGACCACGACCGCCATTGACGGGTGTATTCAAGCCAGTCAGTTGCTCATAACGCTCACAGGCGTAAGCCGCCCGCAGCTCATGAAAGCCTTTCAATCCATGTTCATGCAGGAGGTCCCGTGCCGGTCGCACAACTGATTGCATAAACTCTTTGTAGCTCTCGTTGGGAGCCAACAGGTTCCGACTGCCGCTGGGCGAAGCCTCCCAGGCCCTATCCAAGGCGACACGGATTTGATCCGTGATAGTAATCCAACGTGGTGCGGACGCGCCGGATCGGCCGCCCTTAGTGCCGTCCTGGATATTGATCTTTCCCAGTCGCTGAGCCTCTCCTTGCAGTCGTGGCAAGTCCGCCAAGATCGCTTCGCGCAGGCGCATGCCTGTCTCCCGGGCTAGGAGCACAATGGCACTCACCCTCGATTGCTGACGATCTGACAGCGCCCGTGCGATCAACTTAACCTGCGCACGGTCTTGGCCTTGCGGAGCCTCACTACGCACGCTTGAGCGCTGCAAGCCCAGCGCCTTGCTCGGACTGGGGATTTTGACGTACTGATCACCGCGCAGCGCGGCCATCGTTCGGTTCACGCTGGACAGTCGGTTCTGCGCGGTGGCAATGCCGACGTTGCCCTGATCAACCTGCTCCCGCACGTGGACGGCATACCGCATGAGGATCTCGCGGTCGATCTGTCGCGCGTCATTCAGCCTCGGCCCATCCTCGGATCGACACCAATTCACGAAGGCCTGCCAACGATCACTATGGGCTTTGACGGTAGCGAAATGACCGTCGCCAAACAGATCTTTCAGGGCTTGCGGTCCGGCATAGCTGAGCTGGCGACCGAAGCCGAAATTGCGCCCCGCTCGCTTACCGACCCGAGCCATTTTTCTGTTCCTGATCGACTGTCGCGAGATCATGCAAAAGGGCTCGCCAGTGTGCGCTCACGATGGCGAGTTGAGCCCAATCATTCGGGCGAAAACACAGCATGCTGTCAGTGACGTAGAGATGCGCGCCCTCCTCTTTCAACCACTGAATAATGGCTGTCGTCGAGGTTATAGTTTTACTGGTGGTGGCGACACCGGCGACAGCGGCGACACCCCTTGTCCTGCCTGGCTTTGAGCGTGGCGACAGGGTGGCGACACTCGCGGCGACAAACCGCGCTTTCGGCTCCTTTTGTTGGCGCGTAGCCAAGTGGTTGCGCAGCGCTTCATCAAGATTGAACATGGCGCACCTCGAAGGTGTGGCCGTCGGTGATCAGCCACTGATGATCAAGTAACTCGACCAGCAGCTTGGCGGTGTGACGACTGCTCTTACGGGCGAAGCGAGGACCGTTGCGGTTCAGGTCTCGAATACTGAAGCGCTTCCAATCCTTGACCTGCAGCCAGCGCAGCAGCCGATCAGCCTCTTCCTTTACTCGGCACACCGGCTCCTGCTCGGTCAGGCGCTGGATCTCGGTGAGGTAGTAGCCGACTAAGGCCGAGGCCCGTTGGATATGCTCGACTTCCACGACACTGCTCTCCTCCACCATTGCCAGGATGCCGGCGATGCGCAGCAGGTTGTCGGCGGCCTTCGATCCGCTGGGCCGCACGCTAGCCAGTTCCCCAAACTCACCCAATTGGGCTTCGATAGCATCATGCAGATCAATCCAGCGACGTCGGGCCAATGGACTGAGCGTCAGCAGTGATAGCTGTAGAGCACCATCAGGAGACAATGACCAAGGCTGATGAAACAGCGCCGAAAGGCGGTGGTGATAGCGCTTTAGGGCAGCGTCTTTGGATAAGTCGACAGCCTGGTAGCTACGTTGTCCAGCAAGACTCGTGGGCCAGGTCATAAGGCAGCGACCGAGAATGCCTTGCCCCTGAAGCAACGGATCACTGAGTAACTGCATGACTAAATACGGTTGCAGCATTAGGTGCAGGCTCAGGCGTCGGTCATAAGCTCGCAAGCTTTCACCGACCATGGAGCGAGCACGATCAATCGGGCTACCGTCCCAGAGTGACGACAAGGTCGTGACCGCTTTCAAACGGTTATCCCGACTCATGGTGCTGCTGCCGAGAAACTGTCCTCCTTCGTCACAGAACAGCCCCATGCTCGGCAAGTCATGGCAGAGCCCCTTGACCAGGGCCTCGATCGTCGGGTCTGTGGTGATCAACCGAGGGGCCGAAGGCTCCGCTTCGAGCGGTACGCTGCTTGTGGGGGCGGGATCGGCAGGGTTGATACGCTGCGCTTGTCGCTGTGCGGCACGGTAGCGGGCAAGTTGTTCGCGGTAGCGCTGCCACTGTTCACGCTCCCATAGCCGTGCTGGCAGCAAGGCACATCGATCTGCCGCCGTTTTGCGATCACCGGACGCGGCCACCGTGATCAGGTACAGCGAAAGGGGATAATTTCTCCCGTCGAGTTGCAAACCCGCATGACCTTGAGTCGCCAGAGCCGAGGCGGCCAACACCGATTGCGCGGCCAGCGCCTGGGGCACGCCGATGACCTCGGCCATGCGCTGCACCGCAGGCCCAAGAATCCCACCCAGTGCCTGTACCGGATAAGGCTGGGCCACTGGATTCGACTCAATCAGCGGTCGAGGCGGTCGTGGTAGTTCAAGCTTCGGATCTAACTGCTGCATGGCCCCTCTCCTCGATCATTACTGGTTGTCCTCACATAGTCCCGCCACGGCTGTTGAGTGTTTTCAGGGATCAAGGCCCCTGCAGCCTGTGAGGTGTTCACTGACGTGGAACGAACGGCTCCTTACGACCGGGAGCAAGGGCATGAACCCATGAATCTGACCTCCTTAGACGCATCCGAAGATGCGGGCGGGTGGAGGCTGTGCCGACTGACGAGTTCGACACCTGGAGATCCTGAGCGGGAGAAGGCAACAACATCGACACCTGGGGCATGCCTGACTGTCAGTCAGGTGCAATCTTTCCATCGGCTGCGGCACCGGCGCCTGTGTCGTTGCGGATGGCGACGAATCGGATTTGTCAGGCCGATTGTCACGAGGAGAGTTGCGGCAATGCCATGTGCGACCTGGCTTGCAGCAGTGGTACGAGCGCCCGTCTCTTTCCGGTAGAAAGAGACGGGCGCGGTCTGGCGCAGCGACATGTGCCGAGAGGTGAGATTGCTGCAATGCAGCGAGGAAGGTCCATCGTCTGCCGCAATGGGTAGATCAGTCGAGTAGGCATCCATCACTCCTGGGGAGTGACCGTGCGAGCCGCCGGACGCTATTCGCACTTCGGGAAGAACCACCACACAAGTGGCGTAGCCTTGAAGGTTCTGGCTACCTGGGCAGGTGCTGTCAACGACAGCGATCCGTGCGCCAATTTTTATACCCACTCGAAAAGGCGGTCAAGCGTCACTGCCGAAGTGCTCAGAAAGTGGCGACTGTCGCCACTTTTGTCGCCATGCTCCAGGCCACGTTCTACGTGGGTTGTCGCCGGCGTCGCCGCTGTCGCCCCACCTACATCAATGCCCAACGAAAAGATTCGCACACACACTGAAATGGCGCTGCGCTCGATGGAAATCGTGGGGAAATACTGATGGTGAAAGTAGGCGTTGTGTGAATTAAATTTGAGCATGGAGGGTGAACGCGGCGGCTTCGAGAAAAAGCGAGTGAACCCTCCGATCGGCGCGATCACAGATCGCTTGATCGGAGGGTTTGGCGGGAAAAGCAAATCTCAAACGTCAATTACAAACTCAGGCTCGAAGCGGGTTGATTGGGAAGTGACGGCCTCACGTCGCATGATCAGCGTCTGCTGCAACCGCAGCAAAAAACCTGCTTCAAATGCCTCCTGTGGATCACCTGGACGATGACGTTTTCGGTTCTGAGACAGCGCCCACCATAACGGTAATGATGAGCCCTCAAGCCAAGTCTCTGCGCAACGAACGCCCTCCTTGATTACCGGAGCGAACTCATCGCCCCACGGAGTTTGGATCGCGGGAGCCCCTTCAACTGACGGGACAGAGACATATTCATGGATCTGTTGATGGACGCTTTGAGCTGGGATGCCAGTTAAATTCCGAAACGCCCTGTCGTACAACACCGCGGCGTCATCCAACAGCTCTACTGCCAGCTCAACCTCTTGCGGAAAATGAAGCAGAACACTCTGGGCGCCATTAAGCCGAAGCGTGGCGGCCTGTCGCAGTTTAATCGCTGCATCTTCAGGGGTAAGCACTGAAGTATCGATGCTGTTGGGTTTGGGGAGTCCGATGAGTAGCGAAAGATCAAACATCACGGAATCCTCCGAGATAGTTTGCAGCCTGAACCATTTGGCCGGGGTGGCGCGCGAGCTTAAAAGGGGGACATGCCATTTTCCTTATCTCCTTGGTTTGATTAAGGAATGCCATCCGCCGTTGCGACACGAATGGGTGGCACACCGTACAGGGGTCGCAAACCGGAAACCAAGGAACCCGGCCAGGCCGAAGCCTGCCCTGCACGGTGCGCCATAGAAGAGCAGCAGCTAGCACTTGAAGTGCTGACTGTGCGATATGGCACATACCGCGCCTTGGTTTCGATTCAGGTTGCGACACCCGGTCGCGGGATTGACCACGACGGAGCAAAGGGTAAATGTGAAGCGGCGACAACACAAGCATGAGTGTCAATAAGGCTGCATTCGAACAAGCGCTCTGAGCAGAAACTCACGCACGTTCGGATTTAGTGGCTACGGCAAGTCAGATACCACGTCAAGCCTTCTTATTTCCGACGCTGTCCGCAGTGATAGAATCGAAAACTCTATACACGACCCCCTCTCGAGAAATGTTATGACTACAGAACTGACGGAAGAAGAAATGCGTAGGGCGCTATTCGGTGCGCCAGAGGCGCCTGCATCAGTAGTCGACACCCATGAGCAAGACACTGCACCGGAAATCGTGATCGCGGAGCAGACAAAGGTAGTGAAGAAAAAGAAACTTTCAAAATCCTTTACTCCCAGATTGAAAGTCACACTTAGGGTGGGGAATGAATTCGAAGGCAAGATGCACGAGATCGTATATGAAGCCGATACGCTCAGTTCTCTAGTTGCAGAGCAAGAAGCTACAAAGTTAGCCAAGAAAAAATTCAGATTTGTGGAAGTTATCTCGGTCAAATCGATGTAAGCGGGCACGCTAACGTCCGATTAAAGCGCATTTCATCCCTGCGGCCCGCCCGGCCGATCAGTTCGTGTGAAGTGAGGGTCTTAACCTCGATTACCGTAGCCGTTCGCAGGCTTCAAAGCTAACGGTCAATCCAAAATTTCAAGGCATAACGGAACACCAGCCCTCCCCCGGCTGACCTCGGTCTGCGACGGGCAGAAAACGGCCATAAGCGGTCAGTCACAAAACGGCTGAATCGTATCGGGTACCCGATCTGCGCGTGGTCCTGACTCCTTAACCGGAGTCGCGTCTGAGTCCACACGGAGAAGGTTGGTAGAAGCACTACACTAGACGGTGTGGCGCCTTAGAAATTGCGATAACGGCCATGCTGGGGAGCCTTTCGTGCCAGCAAAGCGAGGGGCCGATGGGAAGCTATGCTCAATCGATCACTGAAAAAGCTGACGACCCTATATTGTCAGCGGCAGCTATCTACCCACATCTGGCGATCATTATCCGCTGACTGTCTTATGTCTGCTGTGCTTCAGCCTCACTCCGCCTAATCTAGGAACGCAAATGAAATGGAAGAGCAGGAATCTAAGAGAACTCGCCCACATTGTTTGTGGCGACTCTGAGCACTTTCGGTATCGTTCAAGCAGTTACATCACTGATGTTCTTTCAAGATTGTGACTTAGATTACACCCACGACGGTTCAACCCGCTGGGCATGGGTTGCAAGCAGACTGGAGGAGGTGTTGGCTCTCCCGCATGCCAGTCCTTCGGTTCCACCTGATGCTTTCATTCGGATCATCCGTGCAACTCTCGACAAGGGCGACGCGCAGGAGGGAGATCCGGACAGGAGCAGAGCGCTTGCCGCGCTTAACGCTGTTCTGGTGCGAGAAGGTTGGGAAGCGTTCTTCGACGAGCACGGCCTCGGCCAGTTGCGCCACAATGCCACTAACACCATTGCGCAGATGGCGAACCCGCATCGGCCGCTTACACCAGCGGAGATGGAACGCCGAGAGCTACTCACCACATACCTCGACAAGTGTTCTGAAGATGAGCTGATCGAGGAGGTGCTGCTGCCGTTATTCCGTCAGCTTGGGTTTCATCGCGTAACCGTAACGGGTCACAAAGATAAGGCGTTGGAATATGGCAAGGACGTGTGGATGAAATACACCCTGCCGACTCTCCATGTCCTCTACTTCGGTATCCAAGCAAAAAAGGGTAAGCTAGATTCAGCGGGCGCAGGAAGACCTGGTTCATCGAATGTCGCCGAGATTCACAATCAGGTGAACATGATGCTTGGCCACGAGATTTTCGATTCGGAACTGAATCGACGAGTCTTGGTTGACCACGCATTCATCGTCGCGGGCGGCGAGATAACAAAACAGGCAAGAAACTGGATAGGCAACAAGCTAGATGCCACGAAGCGCTCTCAGATCATGTTTATGGACAGAGACGACATACTCAATCTTTTCATTGTTACGAATCTACCATTACCAAAGAGCGCTTTGCCTCTCCCGAAAGTTACAGTCACCTTCGACGATGACATACCGTTCTGAACCGCAGCTTTTCAGAATCGTAAACATTAGAAGCGAAACCATTAATTTGGCTTCGCTTCTTTATTTCTTTACGTAGCCTATTTACGCTCTTTATTTACACGGCGCCGCTCTGAAACATAAGTTTAGCTAGGGACTTGCACAGGCTTGCCATCGACTATTCTGTAGTTCCTTTCAATGATTTTTATCGGGTTCGACGTGAAACTCTCTACCGTTATGATCTGAGTGATGTCCGATAGGTGTAAGCGAGCGGGGAATACACCTTGCACAGATCAGGCAGGCATCCACTGATGTGGAAGCAACTGCTCGATCTCACTGGCACGCTGCGTCGGCAGTCGCGTCAGTACATCTTTGAGATAGGCATACGGGTCATGCCCATTCATGCGTGCCGACTGGATCAAACTCATGATCGCTGCTGCTCGTTTACCGCTGCGAAGCGACCCGGCAAACAGCCAATTGGAACGGCCAAGTGCCCACGGTCGGATCTGATTCTCGACCGCATTGTTGTCTATGGGCACAGCCCCATCTTCCAGGTAGCGCGTCAGCGCTACCCAGCGTTTCAGGCTGTAATCCAAGGCTTTGGCCGTCGCTGATCCGTTGGGCACAAGATCGCGCTGGGTCAACATCCAGTCGTGCAGTACATTCGCCAACGGCGCCGCTTTTTCTTGCCGTATGCGCCATCGATCTTCATCACTCATGTCGCGCGTCTGACGCTCAACCTCATACAAGCCGCCAATCGAGTGCAGTGCCTGTTCGGCTAATTGGCTTTTATTCGCCACATGCAGATCGAAAAACTTGCGGCGAGCGTGAGCCATGCAGCCGATTTCGGTCATGCCTTTTTCGAACCCGGCTTTGTAGCCCGCGAAGTCGTCGCACACCAGCTTGCCGTTCCAGGAACCGAGAAAGTTGCGGGCATGCTCACCGGCGCGGCTTGGGCTGAAGTCGTAGACCACTGCTTTAAGTGCCGAGAACGGCGTAGTGCAGTAAGCCCAGACATACGCACGGTGAGTTTTCTTCTGCCCGGGTGCAAGCATCTGCACCGGCGTCTCATCAGCATGCACAACCCGCTGAGCCAGGACGACCTCTCGCAGGGCATCAACCAAAGGCTGGAGCTGCACGCCAGTTTGCCCCACCCATTGAGCCAGCGTGGAGCGCGGAATCGCCAAACCGGCGCGGCCGAAGATTCTTTCCTGTCGGTATAGCGGCAAGTGGTCAGCAAACTTCGCCACCATCACGTGAGCGAGGAGGCCTGCGGTAGGTATGCCCTTGTCGATCACCTGGGCCGGTACCGGCGCCTGGATTAGGGTTTCGCACTGACGACAGGCCCACTTTCCACGCACATGCTGCTCGACGGTGAACACGCCCGGCGTGTAATCCAGCTTTTCGCTGACGTCCTCGCCGATGCGCTCAAGTTGGCAGCCGCAAGAGCACTCGGTGTTTTCCGGTTCGTGGCGGATCACGGTGCGGGGAAACTGCGGTGGCAACGGTGCTCGCTTGGGCTGCTGACGTGTCTTCTCTGGAGCCGGCTCCGGCTGGAGCGCACTCAACTCGGCGTCGATAGCCTCAAGGTCGATGCTGAGCAGATCGTCGAGCAAGTTGCCTTGCTCCGGGCTGATCTGCTCGCTGCGCTTGGCAAACCGGTGCCGCTTGAGGATAGCGATCTCGTGGGTCAGTTGCTCGATGATGGTCTGATCGCGATGGATCTTTCTGCCCATGGTGTCGACCTTCGACATCAACTGCGCCGCTAACGCACGCAGTTGGTCGGGAGTCATTTGGTCGAGGTTGGGCAAGGAAGTCATGCATTGGATTTTACCAAAGCAGGTCGCTGGCGACTGCAGGCCTAGACGCTATTTACCGCTTTTTAAAGCACGGTGATGACGCCGCCAGCGCCGAAACGCTGCCAAGGCAGACCCAATACCAAGGTTTGAAGTTGTTCGTTATCAAGTTCAACTTCCAGGCCATGGCGAATACCCGGCCAGTGAAATTTCCCCTGATTGAGCCGCCGTGCTGCGAGCCAGACACCGACACCGTCATGCACCAGGACTTTTATTCGGTTGGCGCGGCGATTGGCGAAAAGATAAGCAGTGTGCGGCTTCGCCGCACCGAACACCGCGATCACTCTGGCCAGCGCGGACTCTGTGCCCGCGCGCATGTCCAAGGGCTCGGTGGCGAGCCAGATGGCGTCGATACGGATCACCGGGCCAGCCCACGGATAAATCGGGCGCAGCCGTCAGGATCTGCCGAGGGCCATTTCACGATGATGGTCTGCTGCCCGAGAGGGATTTCGAGGCTTATCGGTCGTGGTTGATCTGGCCGGGCTACGGACTCAAGTTTCATCGGAACGAAGGCGGGCAAGGCCGGCGCCTGAAGATTTTGATAAATAGGTATCCACTTTCGCACCAGATTGGCATTGATGCCGTGGCGCAGAGCGACGCTGGCCAACGATACGCCAGGCTGTAGGCATTCCTGAACGACCTGGGCTTTGAGGGGTTTGGGATAAGAGGTTCTTTGGCGCATGGCAATCCTGACGATAAGGGTGATGGTGTCCACGTATTTTTAAGTGGAGAACATCGCCCTTATTGCTGGGATCGGGTAGGTGACTTTGCCGGACGCTTACAGTAATCTTACCAAAATATAACTTGAGCCTTGAGCTATCCGCGCCCACTCTCTGATTGCCATAAAAGTCGATGAACTTCAGTGAACTCAAAAGCGGCGAAGGCGCTAAAGTGTTTTTAAAGATTTCTAGCAACTTAACATCGATAGTGGATCCAAATCTTCCATATACATAATTACTAGCGTCAAAGACTATCTGATCAAAGCGCGCAGCAGTCGCACCGTTATTGAAATCTATCGTGACTTGTAAGCTTTGCTGATAGGTTTGTAACGGTAGGAAATCGATCCCGTTGTGCCATTCAGAGTGTTTGCACCTTCCAGCTGAGCGGAGGTAAGGGAAGAGCAGTCTCCGCACGTATCTCGGCACTCAAAAGCAGCGAAAGTAGAGCAGAATTTATTGCCATTTTTTTGACAACCTAATCTTTAGCAAAAAAATTTATCCTTGCTTTGCTAGCACATCCGAAACGCGAATCGTATGAAGTTTTTAGTTATGAGGTAAAGAACATCACCTTATCCCACCCTTAACTCAAAGTAGGGCATCGTACTCAAAGCTCATTACAGATTTATTAAAGCAAGTGGTCGAATGTAGCGATCCGAACAATAAGCAAAATCACCATTAATAAAAAAACGCAATTATAAATTAAAACGCAGAAATATTTTGGGCGGTATGGATTTATGTTGAGTGATAGCATATCGTCACGACATATAACTCAAGCAGGCGGAGGCCAAAATTGACAAACTTAGAAGTATTTTACATTAAAGCTGCATTTGAGTATGAGGATATGACTGTCAAACTAAGCGTGCAGGTGGATTCAATAATACTCTCTGTCCGCTCACTAGAAAATACATTCCAAGAGATGGGTATAAAGGTTTCGAAAATCTCCGAAGGTATGATTATCGATACAACAATATCCCCGTCTGCACTCGTGCACAGTGAGTTGAGGGTACTTATTGATGCGCTGGCAAGTTTAAAGGAGATAGTGAAGATAACTTTAACATCAGTTATACATACGACAAATTTAACGTTGACTCAAATTGCAGACGACATGAGAGCTACCGAATGGAAAACCATTCCATGCTCAAAAGCAGAAATGGACTTTAGAGCGACCCTGGCAAAGTGCATAGACGCACTGGTGGAGCTGGATAAAGATCTATTCAATACCGAAATTGATCTGATCCATACATTCCCCACCCATTAGAATCTTACGCATCCTGACGTCAGCTCATTGAATATGTTTTCGCATATTGCGTGACGCATTCTGGAAATTTTTTATAGAATTCACGAGTGATATGATATTAGCTAATATTGAACAATTTTACATGCTTTTGCTGACAAAATCGTTGTCTATTGCAAGCTATGGGCAAAACACCAGATACTCCCTGTTATCCAAACTCCAGCCATCGTGTGGATCTATTTCGTATCTGTGTTTGGTTTACTCATTGGTTAGTGCTCCGGGACTTGAACCGCGGCATTTCCACAATCCTCTTCACGTACCCAGATCAAAGGCTACGCCATTCCAGGTTCGAGGATCCACTCGCCTGCGATGATGCTGGCACCTAATGGATGATTGCTTACAACGACAGACTGGCATCGCCGGAACGTATTAGGTTCACGCTGCCACACAAGTTCGGGCACTACCTGATGCAACGCACTTTTCGAAAGAGACGCTAGAGGCGGCGGAGCGCAAAAAACAAATGGAGGTTGATCAGTTGCCTCATCAACACTTATGCCGCTCGATGACGTTTGACGAATATTTGATGGGCAGCCATTTTCAATCGATCTGCTGAAGCACTACGCGGGCCGATACAAGGTAAGGGCGACCACTGCGGCGCTTAAGTGCCAGGGTAATCTGAATTGATGTTCTATCTTATTGATTATTATCATTAAATTTATTTTTATATTTTGATTGGAATACCTCACGAGATAGCCATGCTCTGGCCCGTCGCTTGTAATCGATTTTACGCCCTTGGTTCTCATCTATGAGTTACGCTTAATAAGAGGCTGAAGGTGGTGACTGGCAGAAACTGGCCGAGTCTGTTGAAAAAGTAGATCCCCTTTCTGACCTTCGGCAGAATCTCAGCATTGGTCGGCGGGGGGACCAGACAGCGTGGCACAGTTATCGAGTGGGCAGGGGCGCTTGTTTTACTCGTTCAACCTTGAAGATCACACCCCAACCAATCATTTTCTGCGCAGCATTTATTCGTGTCTCGATCTGAGCGACTTTCGGAATTACCTCGCCGACTTCTATAGCCCGATTGGACGTCCGTCGATGATCCTGAGCTGATGATCCGCATGCTGATCGTGGGTTATTGCTACGGCATTCGCTCCGAGCGGCGGTTGTGCGAAGAAGCCTGTTTGAACCTGGCGTATCGCTGGTTTGCCGATGGTGCCTTGAAGATTAAGTGGTCGCGGTAGTGTTGCCGCTGACCGAAAACTGACCCAGTAAAGGCTGTTCCGCCGACTGAAAACTGACCCAGGTGTTCAACTGCTTC
>NZ_JAQQPT010000031.1:0-82232 GCF_036688725.1 Pseudomonas lactucae
TCTGTTTCATCATCGAAAAACTCGGCGACTGGTGTCTGGAGATTTTGCCAAATCAGGAAGTCTTTTTCAGAGTTTCCCAAGTTGATGGTTTTTCCGTCGATCTCTGAACCTTCGTATGCGATCCATAACCCCCACCTACCCATCAGTGGTTTAACCGCGGCATTTCTGTCGAGCAGTTCCACGGCAACAAGACTTCATAATCTCTAAGCGATGAAGCCAGGTAGCCGCTCCAGTGCGTGGCGCAGCCACGTATAGGGCTCCTGGCCGTTTTTCAACCAGGTTGTAGATCTTCGCGCTGGCGGTGGGCTGGTATTGCTGAATAACAATGCTTTGCGTCCGGTCACAAACGGCTTGATCGCTCTTTCAGCGGCGTCGTTGTGTACGCCCTGACAAGGCGTATGAGTTTAGTGGGTGCGAATCCCACTCGGCTACTATCGCTCCGGCCGAAAGCACTTTGGAGCAGTTCAGGAGTCAACGAATTTGCTGAAGTATCTGAAGAAAAAGCTTCTTTAGGAAGTCAGTGACCGTGCAGGCCGTAGTGCGCAGCGAACACCGAGCAGGCCCCGAAAATGCCTTGCGGTAGCCGACCCGCCATAATAACGGGGAAGGTTGATAGTGCTGAGGGATCGAACGTCAGACGAACTTGGCACTGCCGCCGGCGTAGTGGTGATGGCATGTACAGAAGATATCTCATACGAAACAGGGGAAGCCTGCCAGGGTGAAATGGTCGTTTGGCCATACAAACAGAGCGCCCGTGAGGGATGGCGCTGGCTCGGACAGGTGGCGGATGGGCTCGTAGTACCATTGAGGCCGGGTAATGCCGGAGCAGGAAAGGAGCGCTGGTCCAAGAGAGGAACAAAGTGGTAAGAACGATTGGATTGGCGCCAAGCCTACTAACCCAGGTGAGTACTGGTCATCGCCTACCAACGTTGCCGCGTAAAGCGAGGAAGCCACGGTGTGGATGGTCAGCGATTCGAAGACATTGAAGGCATGGGGCCTATGGAGCGGCTGGCTTAGCTACGCGAGGAACTGAGGACGGGTGGTGCAATCGTCCTGGTGAAAATTTGCCGCACATCGTCCATACAGCCGTCATCACGCGGGTTTAGGAACTCCTGATCAGCCACTGCAATCACTAGAATTAAATAATCGGGCTCGCCTGAAGGAAAGCCTTGGTTTGATCTACTTCACACATGCGAAACGGCTCGCAAACAATCTGTTTTGGATGTTATCCTATAACAAAAATGCGCAATGGAATTTTTTTCGGGAGGATGAAGCAGCTATTTCTCAAAAACCGATATATCAAGGGGCTGGCACGTTCAAACCACTCCAGACCATGCCTCTTTCGGTAGCGCGGTTGTGGTGTATATCGAGGCAGGATTCCCTATGTGTAAGAGGCACATCGTGAAACCACTCTCACTGCCTGGGAACTGTTCAACTGGCGCACCATCTGCCAAGGCCCGTTGAAAACAGCGTTGGTCATTGACCGAAGGGGCCCGACGACATTGGTCTATGACCTCGACCAGAATCCTGAAGATGTCCATGATTCGGCGGGCGATCATCCTAACAAGTTGATAACCTTAATTAAATCCCCTATGGAGGAATGCCAGAAAGCAACTCAGAACCCCACCGGCTTAGCGAATTATACCGAACGCGGTTGTGCGCGTTACCTTAAAGCTATTCTTCCTGTGGCAATGGGGCCGAAGAAAAAGTAGTTGGAGCGTACGTCCATTTTGGCCATTGCGCTTTTGCGGCAAGTGGATTTTCATATCCGCGGATATAAGCGTCTCTTTAAATGTGAGTCATTTGGCTACAGAAAACTCGAGTTGAGACGATCTAGGCTAGCGTAAGCGCTGACTGTATCGCAGTGGCAGTTGCAAAAGCTAGGCAAAAAATTTTACGTATGAGCGACATGCCAAGCTAACAGGTAATCTTATGAACCACATTTTGACAATCGAAGATGACGCGGTAACCGTTCGTGAGTTCGTCGCTGAGTTGAGCAGACACGGAATAGGTGTCGATTGTGTCAACAACGGCCGTGAAGGTTTAATTCGTGTCCTGACTGGGGATTACGATCTGATCACACTCGATCGAATGCTACCAGTGCTCGATTGCTTGTCCAGCGTAGCCTCATTGCGCACCATTAGTTTGTCAACGCCGGTTCCAATGATCAGCGCTCTTACCAATGTGGACGAACGCGCACGAGGCCTGCGTGCTGGTGGTGGTGACTCCCTTACTAAGCCTTTGACGTCGGATGAAATGTCCGCTCGCGTCGCAATATTGCTGCGGCACAAGATTACAGCCCACAAATTCGAAACCACCCTTAGCGTCGCTGATTTGGAGCTTGACCTGATTAGCCGCGAAGCCCGCCGCGCTGGCAAGTCAGTAAGCTTACTGCCAGCTGAATACAAACTGCTGGAGTTCTTGATGCGCAACTCTGGGCAGGTCCTAACGCGCATGATGATTTTCGAGGAGGTGTGGGGCTATCATTTCGATCCGGGCACCAATCTGATAGATGTGCATATCAGTCGCCTGCGCAAAAAAATCAACCCGCCGGGTCTCACACCAATGATCCGCACAGTACGAGGCTCAGGCTATGTCATTGCTGAGCCCCTATAAAAGCTAGACTATTTCCACAGGTTCTAGCCAAGTGCTGCCTAGTGGACTGAGCGGTTAATTCATTTATCTAATGGTAACGATATACTGTGCGTCCAATGTCATGGATTGGTTATGCGCATGGCCCGACCGACTTCCCCCTTCGCTTTAATGCCTTATTATCTCATCGCCCTGCAAGGTTGGTTGCGTATGAGTACGCTGGAACAGAGCCTCGCCCAGCGAGCGCGCATCCTGCTTCTACTGGCTGACGGATTGACGCCCAAGGCCGTCAGCGAGCAGTTGCAAGTCACGCCGCCAACGGTATTCAAGTGGCGAAAACGTTATCAGGAGGCGGGAATCGAAGGGTTGAGCGATCTGCCGCGCAGCGGCCAGCCACTCAAACTTGGGCCCGATAAAATCAACGAAATCCTGACACTGACCACCCGGCGTGTACCCCAGGAAGCCACTCACTGGAGCGTCCGTTTGATGGCCAAGTATGCGCGGGTCACCACGTGGCAGGTTCGGCAGGTCTGGGCCGCTTCCGACCTCAAACCCCATCGTCTGAAGACCTTCAAAATCAGCAACGATCCTCATTTCGCCGACAAGGTAGTCGACGTGGTCGGGTTCTATCTGAACCCACCGGATAATGCCCTGGTGTTGTCGGTTGACGAGAAAACCCAGATCCAGGCGTTGGATCGCACCCAACCGATGCTCCCGCTACGCCCAGGTCAAGTTGAACGCCGGACGCATGATTACAAGTGCCATGGTACGGCGAGTCTGTACGCGGCTTTCGACATCATGACCGGCCAAGTAATCGGACGGATTACCCAGCGCCATCGAGCCAAGGAGTTTCTGGCTTTTCTACAACAGATTGAACGCAGCACGCCAGCGGGACTGGATCTGCATGTGATTCTAGATAACAGCTCGACCCACAAAACGGCTGCAATCAAGCAGTGGCTGGAAAAGCATCCGCGTTTCAAATTGCACTTCACACCAACCAGCACCTCTTGGCTGAACGCCGTGGAAGGCTGGTTTGCACAACTGGAAAGACGAGCGCTATACCGGGGTGCCTTCACCAGCGTCGCCGACCTAAAGGTGGCTATCCGTCAATTTATCGAGTCTCATAATGAGCATTCAGCCAAGCCGTTCAAGTGGAATAAAACGGCTGAGGCCATCATTAGCTCGGTACATAAAGCGAAGCTGAGTGTGATAAAAAATAAATTAATGGATTAACCGCCCAGTCCACTAGGCAAAGAAACCATGTATTTCAGAAACTAATCTTTTTCAGGTTGATGGCTCCATCTCAGTGCAGGGACGTTCATACAGAATGTTCTGCTAAAACAGCACGTAGTCTCGTTACTACTTGCAGCAGCGCAAAAGCTTGGCCTCTAACCTCATCACCAAAGTTATTGTTTTTTGCAGTACTAAGTGTGTCCGCAGCCTCAAGTAAACTGATGATTTCGGCGTCCAGCACCAGCACCGACTTGAATACCTGGCGATTAACTGAATGCCCCATCGTTATTCCCCGTCAATTGTTAGCTTATTGATACGACTTTCCAAACAACTCTCATTGATGTTTTTTAGCTCTTCCCCGAAAGTCGAAAATGCCTTTTTTCTGTTGCGACAGCCAAGCGTGCTAACGGTGCAGTAGTTTAGAGGCTGCCTATTATTCAATGGTCGAGCTGAACTGCGTTATTTCCAGCTGACCGCACTCCTTTGCTTCCGGAAGGATCTCGGCTATTTGCTTGATTTGGACGATATGCGCATCGATTAGAAGCAACATCAGCTCACGCACCACTTGGCCAAATCGCTCGTCTTCCTGAAGTGGTAGAGGGAAAAGTCGCCTGACTGCTGAGTTCTTAGGTCGCCCGGAACACAGCCGAGTTTCAAAATGATGGGTTGTGTTGACGTTGGCTGATGAGACAGTCACTGTCAGATGGTCATATGCGGTCTCGGTGGTAGCATCTTTACCGGAATACACTTCCTTGCGAATAGCCACCGCTTCAATCTCAATGAGTAATTCATCACCATCAGGCTTGGCTGTGATGCGGGTCTGCTTTTTCATTTTCGCTCCTTTAGAACAACCGGTCCGCCCGGTCTGTTTTTACCGACTTAGCCCGGCGTTCGATACCAGTAACACTTTTTTGCTGCTCGTCACCGTCTGTTAGGAAGAATAGTGCCGCATGGTTTCATGATTTTTCTTCAATTTTCGGATCCCACCCCTGCCACCATTCGTTGTGCTTCCAGAAGTGCTCAGCGTAGGGGTTGGTATCACTGTGGTTGCCGCCCGCAGCAACGGCATATCCCTCGTCGTAAGGATGCTGATCGGATACCAGCCAGGGATGGATCAACCAACCTTCGACCTCTACCTTCGCCTTCACGGCTTCAAAGCTCTCGCTGGAAACCTTATCTACAAGATCTGTATAAGGGCGGTATGTCGGACCGTTAGCCTCACTGCGAGTCAACTCGAGAGATAGCTTGATCATTTGATTCTCCGTGAATTGGGGAGGCTCATTGGAGCCCGTGAACACGCTTGAGCTGCACACTCTTGGTGCTTGGAGCGCTGTATCGCGCAGTAGTCCACTCGTTTAATCGGCGTCTCAGGGCGTTTAACATCTAATTTCTGATCATCGATACTTTATCGGAGCCTAGGAGAATTTCTTAAATGTAGCTGCTTGATCTATAGAACCTAAGATGGTCGTCCTGGTTTTTTCCTTAATTTTGTAGACTTTTGTCACTATGGTAAGGATGCAGGCTGCTGTACCCAAACCTATTTCCGCCGCCCACATCAGGCCCAGCAGTATCGAGTGGTCAGTCGCGTATTTTAGGGGCACTTTTGCTGAGCTGTTGCAGCGACGAAAGAGCAATACCCGCAATATCCAGACCAAGGCATCCACACATAGCCAGGCGAGGAAGATTATATTTGGATGCAGGTAAAGCGCTACGGCACAGATCTACATCGTGTTGCACCCGACGACTAACAGTGCTTGTCCGGACGTGAATGAGCCTGCTAAAAGTCTCAGTCGGGTATTGGTATCTAAGCCTTCACTATCACGAGTAAACCAAGCGATAACAGATGTCTCTGGAACGGCGTATTTTGTGGTGGTAGACATTGTAGTCGCGTCTCTAACTACCCGAAAGCGGTACAATGGCATCACATGCTCTTAGTGTCGTCAATAGAAAACCGATCAGCGTGAAAAGGTTTGCCCTGTAACCAGACACAGGATGCTGATGAGACCGAACGTATAAAAAGAAGTGAACAGAAAAAGAGCTCCTAATCGTGTAGTGAGTTAAATTTTATTTAACTTAAAACTCGAATAATCTTAATGTAGATTGCACTTGCAGCTAATGCTTTATATTGGTACGGATTTTTGAATCCGAACGCACGCCGATGCGCATGTCCGGCAAGATTGGAGTAATCAAAAAGGGAATAAAGAAAGGCCAGCGTGAAATTTTTCTGATCTCCAGATTTTATAGAAGGTATGAAGACGAACCATGATTACCCCCACGGATTTCAAGAGAGCAGCCGCACAGTTCATACAGTTCTCAGGTGATATGTGCTTACAGGTAACAAAAGTCGTTACGTCAGTAGAGCAGGTGGAGAAAGCACACGATGAAGTCACTAGCGCGATATTGAATACTTGTGTTGCGCAGGACCTGGACAACGTCGTAAGACAAGCTTTAATGGAACGCATCCTACGGCGGGAAATGATTTTATTATTGGCAGCCGTTGATCGAATGAAGAGAGCATTGGTGGTATCCATCACCATACTCATCAAAAGAGGAAGATCCGCCTTATGTAAGAATCGTAGAATGTTTTTAGATAGATACCAAGATTATCCGGAGTTAGAAAATGCTCAAGCCCAGCTAGTTGTGAGCCTGGATCTGCTTAGGATTATGGAGCATCGGCTGAGCTTTAATAAGACCTTGTGATTGATTCTTTGGCCTCGGTCAGTCAGGCAAAAAGCGAGTATCAAGGCCGTGCGGAGTAAGATTGATACAAAAAAGTTACTAACAGATTTTTTGTTGTAGTAGCTTGGGTGCCCAAATCTTTGTAGTAATATCTGCAAAAAAATCTGAAAGTTTGTAAAACCTCAACAAAAGGCTATTTCTTTAGCACTTTAGCGCATTCACTATTTTGTGACTCCGGAATTTTTTAATCGATTGCTTTCAGTAGGCAGCTAACCTGCCTGGACGTTGGCTTTATAATATGTTGGATGTTATAGCTTATGTCCTAGTTCGGTTTAAGTTTTTTTGGACTAACGTGATTTCTGTGTTGAACAAGTCTTTGTCCAATTCTTCAAGTACGCTGATGCATTTAGCTAGCGTGTTTTTGAAGTTATTCATTGATTTTTGGCAGGAGTCCTCGTGCAGTTGTCCATGTGTATTTATATCATTTGCTGTTTGTGTCGTAAAGATATTTGTAGCTTGGATGACGGACGCTAGCGTTATATTGACCATTTCTTTTAAACTGGTTAGTGCGTCTATGAGGTCTTTCAGCTCATGCTGAATCATCTCGGTAGGGCTGGGGCCACTTACTTCTGAAGTAATGTTAGACGTTCGGGCAATAGACTTTGCTGAAACCGTAAAAGGTTTTTCTAACGTGCGTATTGAGAAGATTATCGAGTCAACCTGCAAGCTTAATTTGACTGTCAAGTCTTCGTATTCTGACGCGATGCGGTTATAAAAATCTTCAAGCTTCTTCACAATTGTTGCCCTGTCGAAATGTCACTTGTCTGTAACCGAAGATTATTGCATCAATCTATGGAAAGCCATATCTCCCAAAAAATATCTGCGTGTTATTTTAACCGTTCGTTTTTTTCTAGTCCGTGCCCTGTTACCGTTGGATCTTGGAGACGCAAAACAGGTCGAAGTCCCTTTGAAATAATGATGCTCTCGCTGATTGACTGCGATAATTCCTTCGGTCATAAAATCTTCATAATAAAAGACTATTAGGTTACGCTAGCGGTTTAGACTGTGATGCGCAACGCCATTAGTAACGTTTTGATACAGTGACTCGTCTTGCTGATCTTTCAGCGCGCATGATTTAAAGGGTTACCAAAGTGCGGGCCAACATTCGCTTACGATGCACCACTTTGTCAGGTGGTTAAATTGGCCTTCATGTGTTATTCCCATCGAATACATAGGTTGTTACAGTTGGACGGGGAGTCGTGGGGCCATCTTTCACTCTTTGAGCCCAGTCCCATTAATTCGAGTTGTAGGTTGATTTGAAAGCCTGCGCACCGATTGCTGCAAGCCGCTTGACCAGGTGATGAGAAGCGCTGGCGAATATTTGCTACCTGCACCTGCCGCACCTGAAATTCGTAAATGTTCGGTCCGCCCGGGAGGGAGTGTATTGAATGTTGTGCTCCGTGCCAGTGCGCCGCCGATTTGCCTACGGTGTCCAGGTCGCATTGGCGCAACCCCGACAGCTGACCTCCTCGTACAAAATCTGCCCACCCAGGGAAAACCGGCGGCAACTGATTGCCCAGCCCAGCGACATGCAGCACACAGGTTCATCGGAGCGCCGTTGCTCTGTCGCACATTTCTCCAGTTCTAGATGAATTCCGCCATTTGATATGAGCGTAAAAGTTGCCGTTTCCCATCTCGATGTCGATTTCCTGAGGCAGCACGTGACTGTTCCCTTGAGCGAGTCAGGTTGTGGCCCGGTAGGAAAATTTTCCACGTGGCTGCCAGAGGACGCAGCTTGTGGACGAGTCCGACTTCTCTAAGACCGAACTGAGCTCAAGCGCAGCAAGAACCCCTTGGGGTGCTCCACTCTAATTATCTCGATCAATTCGTCCCTACAAGAGCGCTCGTCCAAATCTGAACCAGCAGCATGCGCTGCTCGTTGAGCCAGATCTCGCCTTTGTTGATGTAGAGTCGGACCTGTTGGTTAGGTTCTTAGGCGTCGGAGTAGGTCGCTAAGCTTTGCGTGTTACAGCATGTGCTACGCCCTGATGTGTCGTTGTTTGAGATGAGTTCCGCCACAGGTGAATCCCAGTCTTAACCAACTGTAACTTTCAGCTCCTTTGTACCCCTTCTTCGACCTGAAGCGCTGCGTCACCTTTTTTCAAAAGATCGAGACACTGCTGTAGCACCGCACATGCGTCGCCAGTACGGTGGCTCAGGACGATCAGGGAGGTGGCACTATTGTCCAGCAGCTGATTGTACTGTTGTCGCAATGGAGCCGTTGCACTGACGCAGGTACTAATGTGATTCCAATACCAGCGGCGACCAGACCTTACGCTGTCTGCATTTCGTTGGCCGTTTGTGCAACTCTGATCCGCAAGCCTTGGTCTGAAAATATGCCCAATACATGGTGGGTATAACTGCGGCGTGGAGTATCTGGGTAGAGTACGAAAGCTTCGGATGCAAGCTGCTTCAGAGTGACAGCGCCACTTAACAGTGGATGGTTAGCGGGTAGAGCCGCGACCAAGGGATCCTAGAATAATATTTGTTGTGAGATGGCTGGATCATCAATAAAAATTCGACCGAAGCCGATAACAATACGGCCACTCTTTAGGGCCTCCAGTTGCTGCAGAGTGATCAGCTCCAAAACATCTCCGAGATTACGCAACTGACGAATCAGCGCTGGTAGGGCTCAGTAGAGCGTGTAAGGGGCAAAGCCAATTCCGAGCCAGCACTTCTGACCAGCGTCGACACGCGGTGTGTCGTCACCAATGCATGCGGATTGTTCGAGCAGCTGATTTGACTGCTCTTGAAAAAAACGCCCAGCCTCGGTCAAGCGCATGTGGCGGGAACGCTCCAGCAGTGCTACCCCCAGCTCATCTTCGAGTTGCTGGATCTGCCGACTCAACAGTGGCTGGGCAATATTCAACCGTTCAACAGCGCGTGTGAAGTTGAGTGTCTGAGCGAGCACGCGAAAGTAAAGTAAATGACGAAGCTCCACGATACCTTTAAGGTATTAAGCGAGACCTATTCAATATTGGACGGTGCAATTCACTCCCGTCACTCTCCGCATAGCAACAAACATAAACGCAGACGGAATCCTCCATGACTGTCATCGTTTGCAGCAGGAAGGCACGTGGCGACATCTTTGGCGTCTCGCAGGATTGTACGCCAACGTTAGCATCTTTGATGTGGCTGACAATCAGTCGTTACATGACACGCTGGTGCAATTGCCTCTCTATACCTCTACGGAGATTGAGGTCACGCCGATTTGCAGACATCCGTCGTCTATTCATGCAGACGACCGCTGAGGTCATCCGTCTTGACGGTACTTGCACCGATAAGAAAAGATAATATTGATGAGGGTAAAGATATGGCCGTTCGTATCTTGCAAACTATCGAAGTCCAGAAATTTCTTGAAAAAGCCTCAGGTTTTGACCAGGTAGGCGGGAGCCCGCGCGCGAAAGCTATAGTGCACCGGGTTCTGACTGAATCGATCAAAGTTATTGAAGACTTGCAGGTCACCCCCGAGGAGTTTTGGAAAGCCGTCAATTACCTTAATGAGCTCGGCAGCCGTCAAGAAGCCGGTCTGGTGGTAGCGGGCCTTGGGCTTGAGCATTATTTGGACATGCTGATGGATGCTGAAGATCAGCAGGCTGGCCACGTCGGTGGGACGCCTCGCACGATTGAGGGCCCGCTTTACGTCGCTGGCGCACCGGTTTCAGAATATTATGCGCGCCTGGACGACGGTCAGGATCGAGGCACAGTGCTCTTCATGACCGGGCAGGTTCGGGACACCACTGGCGCGCCTATTGCCAATGCCGTCGTTGATGTCTGGCACGCCAACTCCGGCGGTACTTATTCCTACTTCGACCCTTCGCAATCGGAGTTCAACTTACGTCGTCGGATTGTGACCAACGCCGAGGGGCGTTACCGGTTCCAGAGCATCGTACCTTCTGGCTACGGATGCCCGCCGGATGGCCCGACTCAGCAATTGCTAGATCAATTGGGGCGCCACGGTCAGCGGCCGGCTCACATCCACTTCTTCATTTCGGCCTCTGGCCATCGCCATCTGACGACTCAAATCAATCTGGCAGGTGACCAATACCTGCACGACGATTTTGCGTATGCAACCCGAGACGAGCTGATAGCCGAGGTCCATTTCAGTGAAGATACGAACGGAGTTCGGGCTGATATCGAATTCGATTTCGTGCTACAGGCTACCGCATCGGAAAAAGATCAAGTGCGTCCTGAGCGAGTGCGAGCGTTGGAGGGGTGACCCTATTTTTCGAAGTCGCTGTCGTAATTAATCAACGCAAACAACCAGACTCTCACGGCGTGGTAAATGCCTATGTTAACGCCGGCGCTATTTGCTGCCCTGAGCTGAGCAACAATGTGCTTTATCTGCCCGTTTCGGCGTTGGCTAACCTGGTGATTTACAAATGCGCGGCCAGTGCTTTACCTAGGCGGTTCAATTGTGATGGTTCACATGACCTCAACTGCATCAGTCTTTTCAAAAACAACCTTGGCTTCTCGACGGCTTGGTCGCGGATTACGCACTCACAACAAAAAGAATGAGAACAATGCAATGCGGACAATCGATGTTCATTCGGTAATCGACGGCGCCCGTTTCGGGCGCTTCCACGGTCTGATCACGGCACTTTGCGCGTTGCTCTTGGTTTTCGACGGCTACGACCTGTTCATCTACGGTGTCGTCTTGCCCGTCATCATGAAAGAATGGGGGCTTACGCCTTTGCAAGCCGGCGCTTTAGGTAGCTACGCGCTGTTCGGCATGATGTTCGGCGCGCTGGTTTTTGGCAGCCTGGCTGACAAAATCGGACGTAAAAAAGGCATCGCTATCTGCTTCGCGCTGTTTAGTGTTGCAACGGTCATTAATGGGTTTGCAACCAGCCCGGCGGAATTCGGCATCTGTCGATTCATCGCGGGGCTGGGATGTGGTGGGTTGATGCCCAATGCGGTTGCGCTAATGACCGAATACGCGCCCAAAAGGATGCGCAGTACTCTTGTGGCGTTGATGTTCAGTGGTTATTCCCTAGGCGGGGTTGTATCTGCCGGTGTCGGCATTTTTATGCTTCCGCATTTTGGCTGGCCCTCAATGTTCTTCGCTGCCACGCTGCCTTTGCTGCTACTTCCGGTGATCTTGTCGCTTCTCCCTGAGTCGATTGGGTTTCTCATCCGAAAGGGCCACGTTGATCAGGCGCGAACATTACTTGCTCGGCTCTCGCCGGAAAGCGAAATCACTTCTGATGATGTGCTCCAGATCGTCGAGGCGAAAGGCAAGGGCGCCTCGGTGGTGGAGCTTTTCAGCGGCGGGCTGGCAGTGAGGACTGTGGCGATGTGGGTGGCTTTTTTCTGTTGCCTTTTGATGGTCTTCGCTCTGAGTTCATGGCTGCCGAAGCTGATGGCTAACGCCGGCTACAGCCTGGGTTCAAGCCTTTCGTTTCTGATGGCACTGAATTTCGGAGGGATGGCTGGCGCGATTCTTGGCGGATGGCTGGGAGATCGTTTGAACTTAACAAAGGTCGTGGTGGGTTTCTTCGTGGTGGCATCAATTTCGATCAGTCTGCTTGGCATTAACAGCCCAATGCCAGTTCTGTACCTGCTGATTTTTATTGCTGGCGCGACGACGATCGGTACCCAGATTTTGCTATATGCCGGCACGGCGCAGCTTTACGGCTCGCACACGCGCTCCACTGGTCTGGGCTGGGCTTCCGGCATCGGTCGCAACGGCGCGATTATCGGCCCGATACTCGGCGGCGCGTTGATGGCTATCGACTTGCCGTTGCAACTGAACTTCATGGCGTTTGCGATCCCTGGTGCCGTCGCCGCTCTGGTCATGATCGCGTTCGCTTTGAACGAGAGCCGCGGCACGCAAACGATGATCCCGTCAGCCTCGGCTGAGGGTTGATACATCTCTGGAAAAAAACGGCGCGCCCATGCGTGGCCAGCCATTGTCGATAATAAATACGAGCGACGACATGACGCAGCAGACCACGCAGCGTTTTTTGCTATCTCTATTGGGTGTGCCTCTAGCAGCGTCAGCGGCGGATAGCGGCTTAGTCGAGGGTTCGAATGCGACCTTGCAAGCGCGCAATTACTACTTCAGCCGTGACTTCTCCGACATCGTTGGTGCGAACCAGCAGTCAAGGACTGAGGAGTGGGGGCAGGGCTTCATCCTCACATTCAAGTCAGGATACACGGCAGGCCCGATAGGCTTCGGTATGGACGCACTGGGGACCCTAGGCCTCAAGCTCGACAGCAGCCCGGACGTAGCCAACACAGGGTTGTTGCCCGTTAAGGAGGATGGAGGAGCGGCCGATGACTACAGCCGGCTGCGCCTGACGTTTAAAACCAACGTCTCTCACACGGAGCTGAGGGCCGGTGAGTTGCAACCCAATCTCCCGGTGCTGGCATTCAGCGACATACGCCTGCTGCCCCCGAGCTATCAAGGCGTGAACTTAACTTCGAACGAAATTACTGGATTGACCGTGCAAGCAGGTCACCTCACCAGCACCAGCCTGCGCAATGAAGCGGGTGACGAAAAAATGATCGCAATGCTGGGCTATATTCCTCAACGTCAAGCTAACAGCGACGCCTTCAACTATCTAGGCGGTGATTACAGTTTTAACAGCAATCGCACCAGTGTCAGCCTATGGCGTGGACAATTGAAAGACATATATGCCCAGAACTTTGTGGGCCTGAAGCACAGTCAACCCGTCGGGGATTGGGTGCTGGGCGCTAATCTGGGGTACTACGATGCCAAAGCGGATGGCAGTAAGGAACTCGGAACAATAGACAACCAGGCCTTTTTCTCCCTGTTGTCAGCCGAGCATGGTGGTCATACGGTTTATGTGGGTTATCAAGGCATGTACGGGGACAGTGCATTTCCCCGAGTATTCGCCAACATCTCCCCGTTGGGTAACGAAGTACCCACTTACGAATTCGCCTCCATCAATGAGCACTCGTGGCAGGCGCGGTATGATTACGATTTTGCTGCGCTCGGCGTTCCTGGACTCAGGACGACGGTACGATATATAAGCGGCGACAATGTTGACACTGGCGCAGGCTATGAAGGTAAGGATCGCGAGCGAGACCTAGATATCGGCTACGCGTTTCAGAGCGGCATGCTCAGCGGGTTGGGTATTCGCGTGCGGAACGTCATGGCAAGATCAAATTACCGCAGCGACATTGACGAAAATCGCCTGATCTTCAGTTACACGTGGAAATTACTTTGAGTGAAAGTGATGGTCAGACACCTCCCTCGCAGGTCCCCATCACGTTGTACGTAACGCTGTGGGTGATGCCTTGGCTGTCGACGTAAGTCATGGTCGCCGGTTCCACCTGGCAACTGCCAGGCACGGCCGTGACTGAGACGACATGCTGGATGTCCAGCGAAATTGGGCTGGCCGACAGTTGGATTTGTTCGCCGCTGCCCGCTGCCAGCGCCCCTGTCGATGTAAAGAGAATAGAGAGGCTTATGATTTTTATGTTCATGATGAAATCCTCTGGGTGTATGGCTCATTTTACCGAACCATCAGCCGTGATAAATGCAGCAACCCGTGAAGCACTTATACCTTTAACGTAGCAATCGAGAGGCATAGGTGGATTTGCTCAATGGCATGCTGGTGTTTACCAGAGTAGTGGACAGCGGAAGCTTTTCAGGAGCCGCTGAGGTTTTGAATTTATCGGGGGCTCAAGTTTCACGATTGATTGCTGACCTAGAGCAGCATCTGGAAACCCGACTGCTTCAGCGCACGACGCGCAGATTGAGCCTCACTGAATCAGGCGAACGTTTTCTGTTGCGATGCCGCGATATTCTTGAAGACGTTAGCGAGGCCACGGGCGAGGCACGGGGTGCTCATCTCAACCCCATCGGACGTTTGCGCGTCCATTGCATGAGCGGCCTTGGGGTATTACTGACGCCGTTGATAGCCCGATACAGCGAGCGCTACCCAGCCGTCTCCATCGAGTTGAACCTCTCTCAACATAATCCCGATCCGCTTGAGGAAGGCCACGACATCGTCATATCGATCGCGCATACGTTGCCCGATTCCGCATTTGTCAGCCAGATCATAGGGCAGATATTCAGTGTGACCTGTGCGGCTCCACAATATCTGGAGAATCGGGGCGTGCCATCGCATCCGCAGCAGTTGGAAAGTCACAAGCGCTTGCACCTACAAGACTTTCAGGAAGACCACTGGGTGTTCAAGACCGATGAAGGCGACGTGTCGGTGCCACCGGACGGTGCATTCCGGACGAATGTGGCCGACGCGATGGTCAAGGCGACGCAGGAAGGGATGGGGATAAGCCTGCTCCCTTTTTTCAGCGCTTCCCAGGGGTTGCGCGATGGATCATTGAACAGAGTGTTGCCTCACTACAAGTTGCGAGAACGCAACATATTTGCCATGTACCCGTCTCGGCGGTTTCTGGATGCCAAGGTTCGTACCTGGGTGGAGTTTCTCCAGGCGCATCTCCCTCAACTGTTCGCGGAGCACCTTGAGGTCATTGACAACCCTTTGTACTGGGCCATCCCTGAAACGGTCTGCTGATCCGCTCGAAGTCAGAGGAAACCTGACTTCGTCTGTGCAGTTGTCCGGTCGAGACAGGAAACAAACCACGGTGGAATCGTGAAGGTCGATGCCGCCATACTCCGCCGTTTATACGGTGTGCCCGGATCGCGGGCTAATAAAACGCGCCACTCCAGCTGTGCTGAGACTAGCATCGGCATGATTAGGTTTCACCGATGTCGATGAATATCATCGCGAACGTTTCTCTTTGAGTCTTGGCTTGAAGTCATCGTTACCATTCAGCGCAACAACCTGCGGTCCGACTCCACGAGGAATTGGCTCGGGGCTCTGTTCTGCATAGGGGCTTGGCGGTTCGTCTGGCCAACAGATCAGCCCTAAAAGCCGTGCGAAGGCGCTTCATTGCGTTGCTGACGGCGGGAGGGGTCATGCTTAACTTGTCCGCAGCGAGCGAGACACTGCGACCAAGCAGTAGCTTGTGAAAAATGACCAGTTGATTCAGGCCGATGCCGCGAGGATTGTGTGGTCGTCGCTGCGGACTCAGCCCTCTCATATTCAGTCCAGTGATAGCTTGTATGCTTTTAAGACCATTTATCAATAGCTCATGAGCGGAGCATCATCGGGGGGCAAATAAAAAAAACACGAGGTTTAGCCCATGAATAGTTCAAAATCTGCTTTGCAAATCAGTGTCGTAGGTGGCGGTATTGCCGGGGTGGCCTTGGCGCTCGATCTTTGTCGTCACGCTCATCTGGAGGTAAGGTTGTTTGAGTCAGCTCCTGCGTTTGGCGAGGTCGGAGCCGGTGTCTCCTTCGGCGCTAATGCTGTCCGAGCGATAGAAGGGTTGGGCATTGGCGCTGCTTACCAAGCTATAGCCGATCGCACGCAAGCACCTTGGCAAGATATCTGGTTCGAGTGGCGTCGTGGAACGGATGGGGGCTACCTGGGCTCAAGTATTTATGAAGGGGTAGGGCAGTCCTCAGTGCACCGCGCCGATTTTCTAGATGTGCTGGCCACAGAACTGCCGCTTGGAATTGCGCAGTTCGACAAGCGCGCTGTCAGCGTTGAACAATCGGTCGGCCAACGCCCGCGAGTGACTTTTTCCGATGGCACATGCAACGAATGTGACGTCCTGATTGCTGCCGATGGCATCAAGTCTTCAATCCGTGATCACGTATTGAGTGGGTTGGGTGCCCCGTTAGTCGCTCCCCGCTTCAGCGGCACCACCGCTTATCGCGGCATGATCGACAGCGAAACGCTGCGTGCTGCTTATCGCGCCCAAGGCATAGATGAGCACCTTGTAAATGTCCCGCAGATGTATTTGGGGCTTGACGGTCACATCCTTACCTTCCCGGTTAAACAAGGGAGGCTCATCAACGTAGTGGCCTTTGTCTCGGACCGCACCCATCCGAATCCCAAATGGCCTGCCGATAAATCCTGGGTAAAGCCTACAACGCAGAGCGAGATGCTCCAGGCATTCTCTGCTTGGGGTGATGCAGTGCGAGTGTTGCTAGAATGTATCCCGCACCCCACGCTTTGGGCGCTTCACGATCTGGCTGAATTGCCTGGTTACGTCCACGGGCGTGTTGCACTAATCGGAGATGCTGCCCACGCCATGCTGCCTCATCAGGGGGCAGGTGCAGGGCAGGGGCTGGAAGATGCCTGGTTGCTCGCTCGCCTTCTGGGAGACCCGCAAGCCGTTGAGACCGCCCCTCAGGACCTTCTCAAAATCTACGACGCCATACGCCGCCCACGCGCCTGCCGAGTTCAACGCACGTCGTGGGAAGCCGGGGAGTTGTACGAGTTTCGCGATCCCGTGATCGGTGACCACGAGCCCCAACTCTCCTCGACGCTGGCAAGTCGTTTTGATTGGGTTTGGGGTCACGACCTACACAAGGATCTGGAAGATGCCCGACGCCTGCTGAACTGGAAAGCGACTCCACCAGCCCTGTGACGTCGCGCTATTGAGCCGTGGCGACAAGGACCAGTGAAGCGCAGGATTCATCATGACTTAGTGATTTCCATGCCCGATGATATCCAACGCCTGCAGAGTGAGGCCGCGGGGCTCTAAGACGCGAATGGCAGCATTCCATCATAAGCATGTGCTGCTGCCATCTTGCCGGAAAGCATCAAGCTTATTGATGAGTGGGAGATCAGCGACGATGATTTCTGGGTTGAGGATGATTAGCTGATTCGACTCGGCGCCAAAGGTGAAGCCAGGATACTGATGGGAAGGCTTCAGACTGGAGAATTTCATCGACCTGCTCCACGATGAGAAGGAAAAAGTGGCCTTCGGGAGGATTGCGCCCCCTCGGACTATCAAAGGCTCGTTATACGAAGCCGGTGCACCTCTGTGCGAGGAGTACACCCAAATTGACGATCGCAGCTAAGATGGGTAAGGAGGTCTCTGTATTGCCAGAGAAAGCTCGGCAAGTCGGGCCAGCCCATTTTCCGCATATTCACTGCAAATGGTGGCCGCCTGCTCTCTCCGAAGCACACGGTTCGGTCAGGTGGGCTTTGATAAAAACATATTTGACTGCTTAGTTGATTTACGGTCCTTATATTCGCTGGCCAAGTTCAAAATAGGTCATCATCACGCTTATCGGCTGTTTCCCATGGACTGCTCTTATCACAAGGAGCTGGCTTATCGCGAACGCGTTTCTAGTCCCCGTGATCAATCCATGCGACGCCGACCAGCCAGCCGCAGACGAGCGGCACCAACGAGAACCTGCCATCCAAGTTCGTTTTCACGCCGCGTCGGAACCATTAAGTAATGCGCTTGCACAGCTGGTGTCTTACACTTCATCTGATTGACGCCCTCGCAGTGCTTCCTGATGCGTGCGATGCCGCTCTGGCAGAGTTGAAACGGATTTGCACGAACGGTAGCAGAACCGAGAAATGAGCGCTGCCGATGTATATCCAAATCGCAGTGTTCTGCCAGCGCCACGGCCGTGGTCGCGATCTTGCTGCTGTAATCTCAGACGATAACCGGCACTTGCTGCGCTTAATCCACGAGAAACATCCGAAGTCACTAACAGAACTGGCTGAGCTTAGCGGACGTAAGGTTCCGAATCTATCGCGTACCTTGCGTCTGATGGCGGATTACGGTCTGGTCTCGTTGCAGCGCAATGTCCGGGATGTCCAACCGACTGCATTGGCGACCGATTTTTTGGTCGCGTTGGATTGATGAGCATGAACATGAAAGGGAACAAGATAGCCAGGATGTGGGTGGTGCGCGGCGACGGTGGCAGCCTGTACGAGGATTTTCGGGCGAGGGGTTTCTCAGCCGTGGGCTGGAATCAGTTGGCCGCACATGCCAAACCTGGAGTCGGAGGTAAACAGTTGATCGCTCTGTACCCGTCTGCTGAACCTCAAGCAAAACAAGGGATGTTTATTTCGGGCGAATCTCAATTCTGGCGGTTCTTCAATGATATACATGATGGCGACTGGGTCGTAACCTATTCGCCCGCTAGTCGACTGTATTTAATTGGCAAGGTCACCGGTCCGGCCGATCACTACGCCGAGAGGGAGCAGCAGGGCATGCCTTTAGCAGGCCGTTGAAAAATTCAGCCCTATCTCCCCCAACCCGCCAAGCTTGAGATTTTTCAGCCGCTCAGGCTTGGCGCTGCCCTTTATCCCGCCTCAATCAGCGGGTGTTTTGCCAGTTCCAGCGCAAATATTCGCCTTTGGGCGATTTCTAGGCATGCGACCCACGCCACCAACCTGACAAGCTCCCAAACGGATCAAGTTGTATACCGAAAAGCCCAGCAGCAACTGGGCGCTGAGCTTTTCACGGCCAATCAGCTTGGTCTTGCGCAGGCCGCCCACGGTCTTTAACCAGCCAAATCCTTCCTCGATTCTTTTTCGTATTTTCATGCTGACGCCATAACCCGGATGGCGGGTCTTACGGCCATCAATCGCGCTCTTGATAGCCTTTCTCGAGACATGCGGTGTCACCTTCAAATCGCGCGCCATCTGGACAAAAAATTTCTGGTCGTAGCTTTTGTCCGCCCCCACGGTACTGCCAGGTTTGGCCGTGCGTTCAAGCATCTTCTAGGCAGCACCACTTCGGCGTGTCCATTGAACTCGGTGCATTCAACATCCACGATCAACACATTGCGGTTTTCCATCAGCGTGTGGGCCATATGGGCCAGGCGGCTGCCATCGGATGGGCTCTTACGAGCCAACCGTGCCTGGGAATCGGTGGTTGATTGGTGAGTCTTGTTGCCGCGCTTCTCACCCTTGAAATCGAGGTAGTTGTTGCGAGGGCCACCCTCTGGCGGCTCATCGTTCGGCTTCTCGCCATCGTCCTTTTTGACGAAGGATTTATGCGAAGCCCAAGCATCGATCAGTGTGCCGTCCACACTGAAATGCTCATCGCTGGCGTACTGCGACCACTGGGCCAGCGACTTGATGCGCTGGAAGAACAGGCGTGCAATATCCTGATTAAACAGGAGGTCGGGATACGCTGTTCAAGCGTCGTGTAACTACAGGTCATTTTGCTTGAGATCGGGTCCACGCATCGGCTCGGTCTTCCGCTGACATTGAGGAACATGACGGGGGAGTTTGCCAGAATCCAATTCGTTCCCGTTCTGGTCTTTTTCAACGGCCTGCTGGTGGCAAGCGCAGGAACTGCCACGCGATAACTTGGGCACCAGCACCAAAAACAGCCTGGGTTCACCCCTGACCCTGTTCGAGATACCGTTCAACGCTGCCGCTGAAGTGATGGCTGCGCTGAAGGGTAAGCCGGCACCAGCAGTTGAAGGTGAAGTCGAGGAAGTCAGTGATTCGCGCCGTACTGCACCGGGGCGGGCACTGGGCGGTAACCGAAAGTAAGAACATGCGTATTGGAGCAGGCATCACTCGCGAAGGCTGGGTAGCAATTCCGCAGGCAGCATATCCCGAAGATCAAGAAAATTGAGTGTTGCTGATCTGTACTTTTTCGCAACCTAAAGACTATGCTGCCTGCGTCCCGGGGTGGCCGCCGTCGGGCTCGCGGGCCTGCGCGCTCCGCTTGCCGACAGCAAGATTTCGAGGGTGCGGGGCAGTCTTGCTGTTCCCTCTACAGTAGTCGGCCCTGCAAATCCCCCGTGCTCCGCATGAACACTCGCTCCATGGCTCTTTGCGGTCCACCGAATCCCCCAGGATCCGTTGTGCAGGCAGCTGATTCCTGAGGGGTTTGCGCATGGCCGATACCATCGACACGGCTGATTTCTTCCGCCCCCGCCTGGCCGAGATGATCGACCTTCGCCACCCGCTGGCGGTGCTGGCGAGCCGGCTTGCCTGGACGCAGATCGAAGCTGCAATGGCCCCGTACTTCGCACGCCGGGTACGCGCGAGTCGCGTCCTAGAACATGACGATCTCTTCGGCCCGTCGCTGCAGATCGCCCCAACGAAGACATTGCCGCTGACTTCGGCGTGTCCCCGCTGGTGGTGCAACGCCGCTTGAAGTTGGCCAACGTCTCGCCGCGCCTGATGGCCGACTATCGGACTGGTGGCGTGACGCTGCAACAGTTGATGGCCCTGACCATCACAGGCGACCACGCCGTGCAGGAAGCCGCGTTCTACGCCGCGCCCGATTGGCAGCGCAGCGCATTAGCACTGCGCGAACGTCTGACGGAACACGAAATCGACGCATCGCACCCGCTGGTGCATTTCATCGGAATGGATGCCTACCGGCGGCGGATGGCGGCATCCGCCGCGACCTGTTCGCCGACGACGATAGCGGCACCTATCTGACCAACGCCGCGCTGCTGGAAACACTGGTGCGCGGCAAGCTGGACGAACTGGCCGAAGGCTGGGCGTGGGTGGAAGCCGTGCCGCACTTGAGCTATGCCGAACGGCACGCGTTCCAGAACGCACCGTGCCAACGCCGCGAACCGAGCGCCCGCGAAGCCCGCCGCATCGCATCGCTGCAAAACTGCCTGAACAATATCGACGCCGAACTGGAGGGCGACACGCATCAGCGAGATAGGACACTGCAGCACTAGTTGCTCGTCTATCAACGACGCGGATCTGCGGACATTACCTTGCAGCGGGGCGCCGCGGGAACCATGTCGATCGCGTCGTAGGATAGGCCAGGACTGAGAAAGCCGCTGCCACGTATGCCACTGGTGACCGAGAGGGTAAGTTCATTGCGGCCGACGCGGAGCGCGGACGCTGGCAGGGTGATGGCATAGATCCTGTTGTTTCCGCGGTAGGTGCCGACCGTCAGCGTACGCGTCTTTGGCTGTGGCGTTGGCGCTTGTGGTGGCGCCTGCCATCCGTTGACGGTGACTGCCGGTCTCGCATTGGCGAAGGCTGTGGTGATGCCGATGCGAAGCGTCATGGTGCAGATCTGTGTGCGGGTCAGCGTGAAGCGGATCGGCAACGCAGAGTTGACATCGATCCACTGATAGGCGGGAAAGCCGGTCGCCGCCTTCGACTGACCGATCTCGAACGGTGGAGCCGACCACGATGCCATCCGGACATCGGAGGAATGCATGGTTGTCACTCGATCACCGTTGAGAAACTCGGACGGCGTACCGTCCCAGTCGCCGATACGCCAGACCGCCGCGTCGCGCGCGGGATCGTGGTCGATCCGGAGTGCGGGAAGAGACATGGTCGTTCCCTCGCGCACCTCGACGTTGCGCACCGCCACCTCGCGTTCGTTCTTGTAGACCGTCAAGCGATAAGTCCCGGGCAGCATGCCCTCACGTGCGAAGGCACCGGTCTGCGGCTGAGCCTCGGTCCAATACTGCGCCTTCCCGTTGGCGAAGCCTACGGTGTAGCGAAAGGCCGCATCCATGCCGTCGAGTCCGACGCCGGCGACCGCGCCCCGCGCGCCGGGAGCGACGTACCCTATCAGGCCCATGCGGCCGAACCAGGACGTATCGAGCGGATCGGGCATCCTGCCCGTCGTGAACGCCAGAGCGTAGCTGTCGAGGATGTCGGTCCGGAATGGTTCGGTCTGCGCCTCGCCATAGTTCACGATGTAGGTAAGTTCCTGGTCCGTATCCGTCCCCTGATCGAGCAGGCTGCGGTAGAACGGCCCACCCGATCCGCCCTCATTGTCGTCGCGTACCATCCACACTGCGACGCCCGGCCCCCTCGCGCCGAAGAAGTGCCAGTCCTTCAGGCGCATGTTCGAATAATGCTTAGACCGCGTCTGGCCGTCGGGGCGCGCGAAGACGTCGTGACCCTCGACGAGACGATCGGTCCCCGACAAGTTTGAAGGATCTGGTCCATCGGGCAACGCCGCGCGCCGGATCCGAGCGATGTAGCGCACCATGCCCAGTTGTGGTTCGCGCGTGAAGTAGGTCGCCATGAAGATCGTCGCTACGCCGCGCTTCGCAAGGTAGTAGTGGACGAGATCGCCAGCCTGTACCGTCACCTTGATGTAGTCGGCATCCATGCGTGCAGCCGTGACGCTTGCAGTCGTTTGCCCCGCGTACAGATCCGTAAAGCCGATATTGACCTGGCTACCCTTTGACTGATCTTGGTACTCGACGCCGTGCCAGCGCATTGACACGATGTCCCCGGCCCCCTTGCTGGATCCGCCTGCATCCGGGCACCGGATCTTGAAGACGAGGCCCGCGCCGGTGTCCACCGTGATCGATATGGCGTCTTTGCTGAGGCCGAAGGATGACGCTGCGACTTGCGAGGCAGAAGTACCGGTGTCCCGGCCGTGGGCCATCGCTGATGACGCGAGGATCGCCAGCGCCGCAACGGACGACGCGAGCAGGAGAAATGCGCTTACTGCAAGCGCCCGCGCGCCAGGGAACCGTGGCAAGGTAGTAGGCGAATCGTTCGACATGTTTTCAAACTCTTCATAAGTTACGCGACAAGCAACTCAGGTCGCATGGCGGCAGCCAGCGCTGTTGTGTTTCAGACCGATGCACATTTCGGAAATACTAGTGCAGTGTTGAATCTTGAGTGAGCCCAAATGAACGCACCTGCACTAATCCTCTATCACCAGAAGCAACGCGCTGGCCTCTAAGGACACTCTGCATAATCCGACCCACAACCTGCTTGCGATCTAAGCCATGAAGCAAACCGATTTGGGCCTGAACCTGACGACCAAGCGCACGCGCAAGCGGGAGTTTCTCGCACAGATGGAACGCGTGGTGCCTTGGGCGGCGCTCGTTGAATTGGTGGCGCCTTGCGCCCCCTAAGGCATGAAGGGCGGCCCACCCTTTGCAGTGGAGACGATGTCGCGCATCCACTTCATGCCGCAATGGTTCATCCTCAGCGACCCAGCGATGGAAGAGACCTTGCACGCCGTGCCGTTGTTGCGCGAGTTCGCCAGCCTGGACTGGGACCGGCTGCCCGACGAGAGCACTATCCTTCTATTCCGCCACCTGCTGGAGCGCCACAAGCTGGCCGATCAGATCCTCACGCTGGTCAACGACTTGCTGAGCAGCAAAGGCTTGCTGCTCAAGGCCGGCCACGGTGGTCGATGCCACGCTGATCGCTGCACCGAGTTCGACCAAGAACAAGGACGGGCAGGGCGCCCCTGAGATGCACCAGAGCAAGAAGGGCAACCAGTGGTTCTTCGGGGAAGGCCCACATCGGTGTGGATGCCGACTCGGGCCTGGTGCACACCGTGCGAGGCACGGCGGGCAACATCAACGATGTGGTCGAGGCCAAACAGCCTCTTGCATGGGCATGAGAGCGATGTGTTACCAGGGCGCAGCCAAGCGGTCTGACGCCAAGCCAGTCCGCCATGCGCCCGGGTAAGTGCAGGGCACTGGACACAAGCAACGAGATCGATGCCTTGGTCGACCAGGTCGAGAAGCTCAAGGCGAGCGTGCGTGCCAAGGTCGAACACCCGTTCAGGTTGATCAAGCGCCAGTTCGGCCATGTGAGGGTGCGCTACCGCGGGCTGAGGAAGAACACCGCGCAACTGGTCACCATGCTCGCGCTGTCGAACCTGTGGATGGCGCGCGAAAAATTGATGCCTGCGCAGGCATGAGTGCGTCTGCTGCACAGGCAAATGGGCTGCACGGGAGCGAACTGCTCAGAATGAACGCCCAGCGCCTGCTGCTACTGGCAAATCGGCGCATGTGAGGCAGCGAACGAACCATTCGTAGGCGAATGCGCGCCAAGCATCATATTAATCAGACCATCCTTAGCGTTCTTGTTTTCCGTATTTGTGCCTTTGAGGAAGTCTGCATCTGAGGATTTCGCCAGAACCTGGGAGCCACATTTGTGCCTTTCCTGACAACCACAACTCTAGGGATCTGCGTTTCTGTGCATGGCCTGATTCAAGAACTTGTGCATCCATGCTTGCGCACGAAATCGCATGTCCGGCTTGGTGGTTCCGTGCTTCGCCGGAAAAACGTGTTCGCGCATTCGTAGATACGCGGGGTTCCCCGCCGTGACCCAGTCGCTCACCACCGCCGACGAACGCGCACGGCTGCTGGCCGCGCTCGACCCGGCCGATGGCGATACCGCGTGGGGGCTGATCGACCTTGGCATCGGTATGCCCGCACTCGGGACGGTCAAGTTGTCCGACCTGGCGGGCATCGTCGGTCCGCAGCAGCGGCCCATCCAGCGTTACCTGTATTTCCGCGCCTCGCGGCCGTTGTCGGAGTACGCCCGGCTGGCGCAGCGCGATGGTTCGATCCCGGACTAACGCACCACCTGCGTCTTGCTGCGGTCCATCACGCCCAGGCCGTTAAGGCACATTGTGTCTTTTTGAGTCTGAGTCAAGACGGTTGCGGTATGGATAAGCACTCTTGCACCAAGCGGGTGCGATCTTGGCCGAAACAGACAGGATGCGTGGCGCGGCATGCGGCACGGTGTCCTATGCCGCAGCCCCATTTCAGTGCTACGTGGCCGTCGCACTCGGATCGTCCGCGTAAGGATTCGGAGTCAATCGGTATTGACATGCCTTTTTACCGCTCAAGTGTATGTTTTTTCTGATGACGCTCTGATGTCGTAGATCTCGCAGCTGGCGCCCTCCCGACGTTTGTGTTGAACAGGAGGTTGCATCATGGCTGACCGAAGCGCCGATTTCTGGTAATGCCTGCCTCGCCGTATCAGGTGATGGCCGGAACGGTGATCGCGGGTGCACTGACGACGGGCATCAAGTCGGACTTGTCGGGCGATGTGATCGCCACTGTATATGACATGGCCACAGGCAAATTCATGCTGATCCCGCAGGGGGCAAGCCTTCTGGGAAAATCAGCTATGGGCAGTGCCGGGTTCAAGTGGTATGGAACTGCATCATCTGCCGGACACATCCTCGCCGACGCACCGATCCGGCCGGCTAGTTCGGACTGGAGGACGGTGTGGACTACCACTCACCGCATCGTCTCCGGCGCGGTGCTGAAGACGCTGCTGGGCGGGGGCACAGAACTGGCTGCCCCGGAGAGCCGCCAGCACGGCAACCGCATCGTCATCGCCGAGCGCGACAACGCCTACAGGAAGCGCACCAGGTAATCGTAGCTGCCGCTGATCAAGTGGCACTCCAGCACTTCGTCGATGTTGCGGATGCTCGATGAATCGCCCCGGGTTTCGTAGACACGCCCATGCCTTAAACTGAGGCCAATCAGTAGGTGCCATGAGCAACCCACGTTATCCCGAAGAATTCAAAATCCAAGGGGTCAATCAAGTGACCATAAAGAAGCTGCCTGTCGCTAATGTGGCGGTGCGTCTTTGCGTGTCATAGAATCTATGCCTGTATAAAGCGCTACAGTAAACCTCAGGCAGAACGGCAGCAAGACGATGATCAGCACGCGGAACTGCGGCGTCTGTGAGACGAACTCAAGCGGGTCACCGAAGAGCCAGACATCTTAAAAAAGGCCGCCGCGTACTTTGCCAAGGAGTGCGGTTGAAGTACGCCTTTATCAAGCAGCGAACCGGCGACTATTCCATTCGACGGCTTTGCCTGAAGCTGAAAGTCCATCCCAGCGGTTATTACGCCTGGCTGTCTAAGCCACAATCTGTACGCGCCAAAGACGACCAGCGACTGCTGGGTTTGATCAAGCATTCCTGGCTGGAGAGCGGCGGCGTTTATGGCTATCGCAAAGTCCATGACGATCTACGCGAAGTCGGTGAGGATTGTGGTCGGCATCGTGTGGCGAGGCTGATGCGTCTTGAAGGTCTGCGCTCTGAGACAGGGTATCGACGCCGTCCTGGCAAATACGGCGGTAAGCCAGCGGTCACCTCAGCCAATTTGCTGAAGCGCCAGTTCGATGTCGTAGAACCCAACAAAGTTTGGGTCACCGACATCACCTACATTCGTACGTATGAAGGCTGGTTGTATTTGGCGGTGGTGCTGGATCTGTTTTCTCGTCAAGTCGTTGGCTGGTCAATGAAGGCGCAGATGACCAGTGATTTGGCTATTGATGCGTTGCTGATGGCGGTTTGGAGGCGTAAACCGAAGCAAGAGGTGATGGTTCATTCCGGCCAGGGCAGCTCACTACAGCAGCTCCGACTGGCGCAGCTTATTTTAAGGCGAACAATTTGGTTGCCAGCATGAGTCGCCGAGGCAACTGTATGACAACGCCGTGGCCGAGAGCTGTTTCCAGCTTCTGAAACGGGAACGGATCAAGCTGAAAATCTGTTCCACGCGCGAAGATGCTCGTAGCGATGTGTTCGATTACATCGAGATGTTCTACAACGCAAAACGCCGCCATGGTTTCAACAATCAACTGTCACCGGTAGAGATTGAAAAGCGTTACGCATTGAGCTCGCAAGGTGCCTAGAGAATCCGGGGCGATTCAGGATGACCTGTCTTACCCGACCACTGAAGGTTCTGAACCTGATAAATGTTCGAGAGCCACTCATCAACGACGACCTTGATAGATGGATAAAGGTCTGCAGTTAGCTGAAGGTACACGTTGCTATATTTGGGGGGCTTAGTGCCACTCACAGCCCCCCGTCTCAACTATGGCGAGCTCAGTTGCATACCACACTTAGCCAGGCATGCAGTCGAAATCGTCAGTCGACGCTAACTCCTTGCCGCGACCATCCATTAGAGATGCACGCAAAGTAGTGCCCAAGCTGGACTCTACCAAGGTGTAATGTTCACCCGCATTGAAATTTTTGTACTCGATTTGGCCCTGGCAGTCCTGCTGGTTGTCGTCTCCTGGCTCTTCCTTGAAGAAAGTCACATCTAGGCGATGACCACCCGGGAGCACTTCAAAGTAGCGCCCGTCGTTCACGGGTTTGCCGTCCACACGCTCAGCCAGCAAATTATTCGGCGTTTCCTCTTGCAAGCTAATCCACGCTTTGCTCGGGTCAGCTTTCGGAATCGCGCCCGCACACGCTGACAACAGCAAGGCTGCACCCAGGACTGGGATCATGAATAGTGGTTTCATGGCACACCTCCAGAATCAATGAATAGATAAAGATTCGACAGCCACATTCTTAAGGTGTAGCTCTCGTAGAACAAATGAATACACATGAAACGATTTTCAGCGTTTAGCTAAATATTCTTTAACCTGATTGAAAAGTTTGGTTAGCTCGTCCCCTAACCGCCGCAGCAGAGCAGCGACGTTACGGCGAACGGCGTCAACCGGACAGATGTGAATCACGGATCGCGCATGGAGACGTGTGTGTACGGAATCACCTAGAACATGTACTTGAGGCCTTAACCATCACAAAACTTTCTGTGCGATGGGTGCACACGCAGAAGTTTGAAAAAATGAAAATTTTGTCAGTTAGAACCTCGTTAATCGATTGTTAATTTTGCAAAGAGACAGTGGGCGCGAACCCACTCGTGGAGCATAACCATGAGACAACGACCTCGTAGTATGGCGACTCATTGATTCTGGTTGCAACATCAGCCTGACAGAAGCCGGTGCAGTATCGGTGCCGCATGCCGCTGACCATCGATAATGCACAGGGCTAGTTGCGATTTTAAACAATGCTTTGTGAGGTGTACTAACATGAGCAGATTTTTTTCCAGTTCAGCGCAGAATAGTGATTTTTTAACTTCGACTCAAGGGAAATAAACATTTTTAATTTACTCCAATTACCGTAGCGGTGATTTCGTCATGAATGATACTTCTTATAACAGGAAAACACTTTACGAAGTAGCTAAACTTGCCGGCGTAAGTCTCAGTACGGTAAGCCGCGTATTAAATGAGCGAGGCGGTGTCTCTGATGCGAGATGTCGCGCGGTAATTTTGGCTGCTAAGTCCTTAGGCATAAAGCGAACTCTTCCATCTGTCGTCCATGGTTTGCTCAGAATCGATTTGGTAATCGTGGACAGTCCTACGCACCACTTTCGTTGTTTAACGGAGGCGTTTTTACAACAGGCTGAACTGCTTCGGTCACGTCTGGTGCTTCAACGGTTAATTTGGCGCGAAACAAAGCCAGAGCAGCTTCTGGATTTTATCCAGAACCCAGAAGCACCCCGCCAAGGTCTAATAGTTGTTGCTCACGATACGGATATTGTTCGCACCGCACTCATTGAACAAATTGCGAAAGGTGTTCCAGTTATTTTACTGACTAGCGGTATTTCTAAGCTCAACGCTGCCACCTACGTTGGTGTTGATAATTTCCGGGCAGGACGTTGCGCTGGAAAACTAATGATTAAATGGCTGGGATCAACAAATGGGAAAATTTTACCAATCACTAACTCACTTGAATTTCAAGCACACCAGCAAAGATTGAAAGGGTTTCTGTCTATTGTTCAGGAAGAATCCGTTGGTTTGCACGTCGCCCGAGCCGTGGAATGTTTCGATAATGACTTACTCACTTTCAAGGCGGTTTTAGCAAACCACAAAAAGAATCAGGAGGTGGTCGGAATTTATAATACTGGCGCCGGGACCTTGGGTATAAGCAGTGCTTTAGATAAGCTTAATATCCGGCCCGTGTGGGTTGCCCATGAGCAGAGTATAGAGAATATTCAAATGCTTGACCGCGGGATTTTATCGGTTGTTATTGACCAAGACCCTGAAGTGCAAGCTCACGCTGCCATTCAGCACTTACTGTTCGCTTTAGGTGATTTAGAGAAAAAACCAGTTGTTGCCCCTAAGCTTCACATTATTTTACCTGAAATGATAGAGCGAAATTAATGACTCGAATCGGTCATTTTTTCTGTGGCATGACTATTGATAGCTATCATAGACTCCCCATACACCAGTGAAATTAGAGCTTAAACAATTTTTGATGCTTTCCGTGGAGTGGCAGGTGAAGCAGTTTGCATATATAAAAACGGAAATAGGCGGTAAAGCCCGAACAGCTAGGCAATATCATCTAGATATGATCTTGCACCAATTTCCTGACTCTAAATGCAGTGAGGGCGTAGTCATTGGTAAATATGCTTAATCAGCGTGCCAAGCCACTACTTCTTTGAGCAGGATATATAGATCTCCGAAGCCAGACATCTATCCGAATTGCTAATAAGTAGGGGCTCATGATTTCTTTCGAGAGTCTTTGATGTGGGCAACCCTACCACTTTTACAGTACCTAAGTCTTATGATTACTTTATTCACACTAAAATAAGAGTTGCTTGGTCCTCGATGTTTATACTTTTATCTACGAAAATTTTTTACTGCAATATTTGAATATGATCACTCAAATATGTCGTCAGATTGCGATTGTTTTCAAAACTACGTTGAAAACAACCCCGGCCGAGTCGGCATATAAAGTCTGTAGTTTTGCAACTTAAAAGTGAAGGCGGTTTTATGGCGAGCTTTAATTTCGGACTTTTGGTTACCAGGCTTATATCTTACGTTCTCGCGATAAGTGCTGCATCCCTAATAATATTCGTATGCCAGGAACTTATGATTGGCCCTATTTTTTCGACGAGTAAATTGTCCCCCAAAAAGCTACACACAGTAACCTCCCAGCCCCTTAAACAGTGGCTTTCGTTAGCGTCACTCACCTTACTCGCCTTTGTCTTGGGCTTAATGTCAGCAGGAGCATTTTGGTTGGCCCGGATGGAGGCAGACGATAAGGCTCCTTAGAGTTGGATCGCTGGCCGTGCTCGCTATTTTTTTGGAGACTGCCAAACGTAACTTGTCGCCAGAGTAACCCGAGTACATGGACCGAAGGTGCTCGGAGCCCAACTTCACCTAGGAAGTAGCTGATCTTACCGAGCGCTCAAGTCAGCAAACAGAGCGAACGACGGAGATAATCCAATCCCTGTATCAACATGCGAAATAACAACTACACTTAGCGAATTATCTTATTAGAAGCTAAATTTTGGGCAGTACCAAATCTCGTTTCACCAGCGACCTAACTAGCAGCCGAGCATAGATCCCTAACACAAAGTAGCAAGCGCCTTGGGTTCGTCATGTAGTGGTCAATTGATCCCGGACACTACGTTAAGTTTTTTCGGCCTGAGCCGGTGGCAGCCCACCATTAAATTGGTGCGGTCGAATCCAGTTGTACCGGTGCATCAAAAAATGGCTGATATCCCGCTGAGCTTGTTGAACCGTCGTGTAGCCCATGATCGGTATCCACTCGGTTTTCAGGCTCCTGAACACCCGTTCCATCGGCGCGTTATCCCAACAATTTCCTCGCCGGCTCATACTCTGACTCATGCGATATCGCCAAAGGCGCTGGCGAAAACTCCGACTTCCATATTGCGAGCCCTGGTCGGAGTGGAACAGCAGACCTGAGGCTTCCCTCGCTGTTCGTAAGCCATGTCTAAGGCCTTGATGACCAAGTCCGCATCCGGCTTTCCCGACAACGCCCAGCCCACAACACGGCGGGCAAAAAGATCTAGCACAACCGCCAGATACTGCCATTTCCCTTGAGCCCAGATGTAAGTGATATCGCCACACCAGACGTGGTCAGGAGCGGGCACATCAAACTCCCGGTTCAAAATATTAGGAATGTCGGGCCGCTCGACCGTCGCCTTTTTGTAAGCATGCGATCCCGGCTTTTTGCTGACCAACTCCAGTTCGCGCATCAGGCTGCGCACTTTGAATCGCCCGATCTGCTCGCCGTCGTCCTGCATCATGGCCATGATGCTACGGCTACCGGGAGCACTGCGGCCTTGGGTGAACAACTCGTTCACCCGACTGCGCAATCGAAGGCGTTCTACATCCGGTGTGCGGCGCCTCAGGCGCCGAGCGTAGTAGCACGAGCGGGTCACTTCAAACACCTTGCACAGCCAATCAACCGGCTCGTGGATGCTCAACTGGTCAATCAGCGCGAACGCTCGAGATCTTCCGACATCAAGAGCGCGGTAGCCTTTTTTAAGATCGACTTTTCCCGCTCAAGGCGAGCAATTCGGGCTTCCAGCTCTTGGATTTTCTGCTGCTCCGGGGTCAGCGCTTTGCTCTGCGGGGTGACGCCCGTGCGTTCTTGCTGCACCTGGTCGACCCATCGGCGCAAAGCCGACTCGCCGACACCAAGCGAGCGGCTGGCCTCAATGAAGCTGTAATCCTGCTTGAGAACGAGGTCGGCAGCCTCGCGTTTGAATTCAGGGGAAAAGGTACGGCGTTGCTTGGTCATCAGACACCTCTCTGTGGCGAGCATTCTCGCCTAAATGGGTGTCCGGAATCATTAGACCAGTACATCATGACGTATATTCTTGTTAGATTAAGGTGAAAAATGAAAGCGCTGCCTGATTTAGAACTCCAGTATGAAAATCTTATCGATATACTTGCCAAGCACACAGGCAATGATATTGCCCTTATTGAGGCAGTTAATAAGGACTTGCGCGTATTGTTTTTTGCACAGCGAAATCTTTACGCTGTAATAGAGAGTTTGGAACAAGCTTCCGCGAGCAATCGCCAATCCAAAGTTAAGTTTCAGATTATTAAAATACGACTATAAAAATTAAAGTTCCGCCACTTTAAGAATTTTTATTCCGGCTGGTCGATGTCTTAAGAATCCGCTAAACGAGCTCGTTTTACTTTTACGACACTGATGGTTTTTATTAGCAACACCACTGCCATGCCTAAATGGGTTGCCCCCAAGGAACAGCATTGATGAGTATTCGAAAAGACCTGACATCGGTGGTCATCTATGCCATGCATGCGGACGCCTTTTTGGTGTCAACCCTCGTGCTGCCAACCCAGCTGGCCGTTCGTCGACACGTCGTTGAAGTCGACAGTCAGCCTCGGCATCCTTCGCATCATTGAGCAGGTCGAAAAAATGCTCCAAGCCCTGTTCCTCTGCAAGCAGCCCTGCTTCGTTACGCTCACCAAACCGGTTGATATATTCGACCCCGGCTCAGAATTCATCGTCAGTTATCTCCTGTCTTCGATGTTGCAGGATACGCAGCACGATGTATTTGTTGCGACGGTTGCCTGAAGCGTATGCGGACAGTAATGGCAATTACACCCGTCGCTTTATAGTGAGTTCAGATCGCCAGGCTAAGGTACTTGTGTCAAATACAGTCATGTTACTTCAGCCCAGCCGAGCAGTATGTGGGCCTGCGCAAGATCTGCCTGCATATCGTGATCCCATAACCAATCAAAGCGTCTGGCCAGGCTGGTCGACAGATGAGGCTCGCTGTCTTCAACATGCGGATCTCGAAACTCATAGAGTTCACAAGCCTCCCGAGACGTGCGCTGTACACGGCAAGCGCGAGGACGACGGATCGCGTCATAAACCTGCAGAACCTCCTGGGGGTTGCTTTGCAACACCCGCTTGTCTCCCAATACTCGCGCGAGTAGCCACGCATCTTCAAGCCCTTGACCAGCCCCAGCGCCCTGATGAGGCAGCATGGCATGAGCAGCATCACCGATCAGCCCGACACGCCCGTGTGTATAGCCTGCTAGCTGGTCCAGCTCATGAAGCGCCCACAGAGTTGGCGCAGGAATGCACTTAAGCAATACACGTACCGCATCTCCCCAATGTGCGAAGGCGTCCAGCATTTGCGCCTGGCTGGTGGTTTTGACCCAGGGCGTGTCTTGCGGCCAGACAGGATTGGGGACTGAACGATCGGAGACGAAGGCCACCACGTTAATCAACCGGCCTTTTTTGACAGGGAACGTGAGGATATGGGCGTCTAGCCCCAGATACATTTGTGGGATATCGATCAGGTGCTGATCGACGCAGGCTGCACGATACGCGGCGCGCAGTTGCTCACTGTCGATCATGCCGCGATAGGCGCAGGTGCCACTGAATCGAGGTGCAACCATAGGCTCCCCAAGCCCTTTGAGGACATAGTCACGCAACGACGATTTGATACCGTCTGCCGCAATCAGTAGATCACATTCATGGTTGGTACCGTCGGTGAACTGAACGGTGACTCTGTCCTGCACCTGCTTAACGCTCTCGGCGCGCTTGTTAAAACAAGCAATCTCTTTCGGTATGTGCTGAGCCAATGCATCGAGGAAATCGGCCCGGTGCACAGACGACTGTCCCACGCCATAAGCGATGCTAACGCCGAGATAACCGGCATCAATACCCCGACGCCATTCAAACCAAATGTCCTCCCAGGGCTGCGGGTTACGATCAGCGATGCGCCTGTAGCTACCGCCGATCCCCAAGCCTTCTATGGCACGCACGGCGTTTGCACCGAATGACACAACGGCACCCACCTCACCGAAGGCTGGTGCGGCTTCAAATAACTTCACCTCCAGGTGCGGATGACGGCAGAGTTCGAGAGCCAAGGCCACTCCAGCGATACCGCCGCCGACGATGCCCACTTGCAAGACAGAATTAAGGCCAGTCATGGGAAAAACCTAAGTTTTTTTGTGGTAGCCCTATCCTGACTATTCACAAAAAATTGATAAATTCCCTGCCAGACATACAAGCTATCACCAAGCTGAATAGACTCAGGTTTTCGTCAGCCTCTCACACCTAAGAGCCAAGGTGACTCTGCGCGAACTTGATCTGAACCTATTGGTGACCTTCCACCAATTGCTGGTAGACCGAAGCGTCTCGGTGGCGGCCGACAGTCTTGGCTTTACGCAACCGACGCTGAGCAACGCGCTAAAGCGTTTGCGGACCACGTTCAACGACGAATTGTTCGTACGGACCTCCAAGGGCATGCAGCCCACTCCATTTGTCGCCCAACTTGCCGAGCCGGTCTCCCAGGCAATCGGTCTGCTCCACGGAGCAATCAACCGTCATGATGAGTTCGATCCCGCGACGAGCCAAAAACGATTTGTCCTAGCGATGACAGACATAGGTGAAATTTATTTCGTGCCGCGCTTGATCGACGCACTACCCAAGCAAGCGCCTGGCATATCGGTGAAGACGCTACGTAGCAATACCGAGCTCTCCGAGAACATGGCCAGTTGCGAGGTGTATCTGGCGGTCGAGTTGCTGCCTCACCTGCAAGCCGGATTTTATCAGCGCCAGCTGTTCCACCACCGTTACGCATGTTTATGCAGGAAAAACCACCCGCTCACGGAGCAACCGATAACCCGCGAGGTTTTCTGCCAAATACGGACCTGTGCTGATCGTCGCCGACAGCACAGGTCATGGAGAAATAGATACGCATATGCAGCGTGCAGGCCTGCGGCTTGAGATTCGCTTGGTGCTGCTGTCGGGCATATCCTGCAGAACACTAACTTGATCGCCACCGTTCCGGAGCGCTTTGCCCGCAGTTGCTCGGAGCCCTTTGGCTTGAAATACCTTCCGGTGCCACTACCGTTGCCCGAGATCGCCATCAACTTATTCTGGCATGTCAAATACAACCGCGACCCGGCCAACAAATGGTTCCGACAACTGATGTTCGATTTGTTCAGCGATTAAGGCGCGCTGGTCGGTTATTGCTTATGTGCAGATAGCTTGACCAAGTCGCCCAGCACATAGCGCACCTTTGAGCTGGCTGTGCCTCGATATCGACGCATGGGGTTTCATAGCGATCTACATCTCGATCCGGGTGCCGAACTCAATCACACGGTTAACCGGCAAATTGAAGTACCTCAGGCTTCCGTTTGCATTCTATTGTCGCAAGGCAACTGGAAAGCCCTGCCGGCTCGTTGCGCAAAATATGGAATTGATAGATGGCTGGCAAGATGTGGGTTCCCCATCTGGGAAATGACGAGATGTTTAGCACAGCGACTATATCTCAGCCTATGTCTTGACTGTAGGGGCTGGATAGATGACTTGGTCGGGCGATTACAGCGCGTCAGCGCTACGCAGCGTTAAAGCTGTAATCCAGACCTTGGCCGTAGCCGAGCGTTCGGGCACAAGTTCGCGTTGGGCCAGCAATGAATGGACGGGCAACTTGCTATGGCGCTGGTCGCTGCTTACTTACGGCGCATGAGCAGGACAAAGAAAAAACCACCAAGCAGCGCTGTAGGAATGCCGATGGGCAGGTCCTGCGGAGCGATCAAGGTTCGTGCGATGACGTCGACCCACACCATCAGCAAGGCACCGACCAAGGCGGCTACGGGTAATAGACGGCGGTGTTCAGCCCCGACTAGTCGGCGCGCAATATGCGGCACCATTAGCCCCACAAAGCCGATTGAACCACTGATCGCTACCAAGACCCCCGTCATCAAAGAGGCAATTAAAAACACTAATAGCCTTACATTGGCCACTTGTAAGCCTAGGCTGATGGCCGTCTGGTCGCCCGCCATCAGCGCATTCAAAGAGCGCCCAAGCCCCTGTAGGGCTATCCAACCGAGCAACACCGTCACCAAGGGCACTGGCAGCATTTCCCATCGTGCCAGGCCAAGGCCTCCCAGCATCCAAAACAAGACCGAGGTGCTGGCTCGCTGATCGCCTAAAAACAACATCAGATTTGCGAGTGCCATCATCACGAAGGACACGGCGACACCGCCTAGCAACAGTCGCTCGCCGTCTAGGCGACCTTGGCGACTGGCAATCCACAATACCATGCACAGGCTAGTCAGAGATCCGGCGAACGCTGCCAAAGGTAGAGTCAGCATGCCCAGCGCCTCTCCTAAATGCAGTACGACAATCACGGCGCCAAGCGTTGCACCCGATGTCGCACCTAACAAATGCGGATCAGCCAACGGATTTCGCGTTACCGCTTGTAGAGCACTGCCTATCAAGGCCAATCCGGCTCCAACCAGCGCCCCCAGTAAAACCCTGGGTAAGCGAATAAGCCAGACGATGACTTCCTGGCTGGTTGCCCAGGAGTGCGGCACTTTTACCCACCCGAATAACTTGAAAACAAGTATTTCGGCAACGTTGGACAACGGTACCGAAGCGGAGCCGAAAGTTACGCTTATAAGGCAGGACAGAAGCAACAACACCAACATACCAATCAGCAGAGCACCATAGCGCCCAGGGCGTTCAGTGAACCATTGCGCAGCAGTCATCGCCGGGGGCCGTGAAAAGCAGTCGCCATGATTTCAATCGCTTTGACATTCTGAATGCCGGGTGTCACCGCTACATAGGGTAATACCACGAAGCGCCTATTGCGCACCGCGTCGATGGACTGCAAGGCGGGATTGTTCTCGATAAATTTCTGTTTCTGCGCCGCGATCACCTCACCATAGTCGACAATAACGATAACCTGCGGATTGGCGGCGACCACCGACTCCCAGTTAACATGGGTCCAACTGGCCTCAACATCCCCCATTACATTGCGTCCACCTGCTGCGCTGATCAGTGCTTGGGGCATTGCCAGGCGACCCGCTGTCATCGGACGATCTTCACCGCTGTCATAAAGGAACACTTTCACCGCAGGCGCGTCGGCTATTTTCTCCTCAGACGCTGCGACCCGGTTCTGCATATCCTGAACCAAAGCGTCTGCCTGGCCCTGCACGTCAAAGATTTTCCCCAGGTTGTAAAGGTCGTTGTATAGATCGTTCAACGTCGCTTGCGCCCTGGGCATGATTTGCGCGCAGGACTCTGTCAGTTCATAGGTCTGAATGCCCAGCGGCGCAAGACTCTCCGGAGTGACATCACCGCCCAAGCGCATGCCATAGTTCCAGCCAGCAAAGTAGAAGTCAGCATTCGCACCGAGCAGGGTTTCAAGCGACGGGTACTTCGTAGCGATTTCGGGGAGTTTACCCAACAGGTTCAGCAGTTCCGGCGTTGGTTTATTCCAACCGCTGACACCACTGTAGCCAACCATGTGGCTCTGCAAACCCAAGGCAACCATCATCTCAGTCAGATTGACATCGTTGCTAACCGCACGCTGAGGTGGAGCTTGGAACGTAACAACACGGTTGCAGCTTTTTATCGCGACGGGATATACCGTAGCGTCTGCGTACGCCATTTGGCAGCCGATTATCGCCAGAAGAACTGACCATACGAACAGGCTTTTCATGTTAGGGGATCCAGGTGATACGAGGGTGGTGGTGAACAGGGTGGGCGTCGACCAAGGCGCGCGCACCGAATACCTGGCCGAGCAGTTGTGGGGTTAGTACTTCCCATGGAGTGCCTTGGGCAATCAGCCTTCCATGATTAATAACGCACAGTCGATCGCAGAATGCCGCTGCGAGATTCAGGTCATGAATACTTGCTAAGGTCGCCACACCAAGCCGCTTAACCATCCCTAGTAGCTCGAGCTGATGACGCGGATCCAGGTGATTGGTCGGCTCGTCGAGCACCATTAATCGGGGCTGTTGTACGAGCGCCCGTGCAAGTAGGCAGCGTTGCTTTTCACCCCCTGAGAGCGTTTCAAAGCGATGTTGCTCGTAACCTTTCAGGCCTACTGCAGTGACCGCATCGGCCACCAGAGCTCGATCATTGGCATTGTCGGTGGAAAAGAACCGTTGATGAGGTGCTCTGCCCATAGCAATCACGTCAAACAACGTCAAACCGAATGCGTCAGGAAATTCTTGAGCCAGTACCGCCACACGTCGCGCACACCAGCGAGGGCTGCGCGACCACATGTCATGATCGCCTATCGCGACGCCCCCCTGACGGGGACGACTGTAACGGAACGCGCAGCGCAACAAGCTGGTCTTGCCACTGCCGTTGGGCCCGATCAAACCTACAAACTCGCCGGGCTTTACCTGCAGTGTGATGTCTTTGAGGGCAAAATGTTCGTGCGCGCACGAGGGCCCTACCTCAGGGGACCATGACAGACTTTCTAGAGCCAGCATTAGAAACTGACGTCCGCAGTTACGAGTAATGAGCGCGGTTCGCCAAGGATCCACTGCTGTCCTTCATTGTATTGGGTGGCTGCATATTGGCGGTCGAACAGATTGCGTACTTGCAGTCCTAGCGTCGTGTTACTGAGCGCTTCCCATGACACGCTGGCATCGATCACTGTGTACGCGGGCAGTACGTTGCTGTTGGCAATATTCGCATAACGCCTATCAACATAGCGAAGTCCTGCACCCGCTTGCACATTTTGGCTGATCTGTTTGTTTAGCCATACATTGGCGGTACGCCGCGGCACATCAACCGGATGATTACCGTCGTGCGACACTGCGGCGCCGTTGACGCTTTGATCGAATTGATCGTATCTGGCCCGTACCACCGCTGCGTTGGCCATGAGACTCCAGTGATGTGGCAGTTGCATCTGCAGGCTTGCTTCCAATCCCTTCGAGGATTGCTGCCCGACCTGCTGGGTCAGGTCGGGATTGGTGTCATCGGCAGTAAGAAGCTTCTTCTTGACGATGTGATAGGCCGCCAACGTCCACTCGACACGCTGATTCCAGAGTGCTTGCTTGAAACCGATTTCCGACTGGCGCGCCGAAGCCAAGTCAAACTGCTGCTGACTGGGGCTAAGGGATACCAAGCTACTGACACCATCGGTGCTGGTGGAATATTGGCCGTAGACAGAACTGTCAGGGGTCAGTGCATAGACCAGCCCTACCTTCCAATTATTGCCGATCAAGTTTTTACTGGCGCGGCTGCCGTCGCGCAGGGCGTCGCGGTCGATATCAACGTAGTCGCGGCGTACACCCGTGACCAAAGCCAATTTTTCTGTCAAATGGGTACGGTTTTCGCCAAATACTGAGGTTTGACGAGTAGTACTTTTGAAGAGAGGCAAGTAATCCGAAGCGCTTTGGAATCCTGCGTACTGGGGATGGTAAAGATCAACGGGATCGCCCTTAGCGTTTACATCGTCATAAGGCGAATTGTTGGTCAACTTGAAGCGAATACGGTTGACGTCAGTGCCCACCACGCTTTGGCTGTCCAGCCCGAACACACTGTGCTTGAAGAAGAAGGTCTGTCGATCTCCTATCTGCTCCTGGGTGTGCTTGATGCCATAGTAACCGCTTCGAGTGAGCTGCTGCGCGCTGGCATCCCAATTGAAATTTTCCGAGTTCTGCCAGCGGCGACGAGACTTGAGGTAATACAGTTCGTTGCTCGCAGTCACGTTATCGGATAATCGCCATTCAATGTTTAGGCGCGTCCATTGATCATCGTACTGTTGCTTATTGTTGTTGATGTTGTAGTTCTTTTCCCGCAAACCTTCGTGATATCGGCCGTTGATGAGGGGTATCCCGAAATAATTCATGGGCCGTTGATTACCGCTGTCGTGGGACAGAGTAAACGCAAGGTTCTCGTCTGCTTGCCAACGCAGCGCACCACTAAAATAGGTGCTGTCTGACTCGCCCCGGTCGATCCAGCCGTTGCTGCGCAACTGGTTGACGTTCAAGCGGTAACTCAGCTGGTCGGTCAACGACCCGCCACTGTCGAGAGCCGTCTGTTGGGAATCAAAAGATCCGTAGCCTAGGCGAAGGTGGTTTTCAATCTCGCCTTCGAAAGGCTTTTTAGGAATAACATTGATAACTGCCCCTGTGGCTCCCTCCCCATAAAGTACCGAAGCCGGCCCTCGCAGCACATCGATGCGCTCAATCGACCATGTATCGACAGGCATGGTGATGGTGCCCATAGCACTGTACATCCGCGTCCCGTCATAGAGCTGCATCACTGAGCCTTGCCCGGTAAACCCCCGCGCCGATAGTGCCGTTCCCCCATTTCCTGGGGTTCCGACTGTCGTGACACCAGTACTGCGCGCAACGGCCTGCTGGACGGTTTGGTCGCCGCGATGACGCACCTCGCGCCCAGTCAACGAACTAACGCTGCCTGGGGTCTCGAGGGCATTCAGCTGGAGACGAGAACCAGCATTTGTTAACGTTTTGAGACTGTCAGGCTTGCGCTCTGCAGTTACTGCGCTAATTGTCAAAGGACTGAGTTCCAAAGGATCGTCGGCGTGAGCCATGACTGACCCCAGTACGCAGGTGCCCGAAAGTAAGCATCGATAGGTCACTGGAAGAATATTCATCATTGGGAATCGCTGTCATCGACCAAAAATCAAATTAAACGTTATGTTATAACGTTTATTTGTGGCGCGCTACTCGCTCAGTTTTATTCTCAGGACGAGGCCATTCGCGTATGGACCACGCAGCACATTGCTTGCACCGGTTCATCGAATCGCTTGCGTTGAACCAGGGTATCGAGCAATACAGCGGCCTGTTCCCGCAGTAGCTTGCGACGCAACAGGCTGCCCTGCTGACCATCAGCGAAGGGCAGAATGACTAAGCCCGTCAGGTGATCGCCACGATCAAACGCGCTGGCCTGCGGGTCAGCTTGGATCTTCGCAACGAGACGATCGGCTATAAGATCCGCGAAGCCTCCCTGAAGAAAGTGCCCTTTCTTTTGGTGATCGACGAGCAGGAAAAGGCCGAGGGGTGCGTCACTCTGCGTATCCGCGCCTGCGATAATATCGGCAGCCCGGTGCTGAATGAATTGGTCGCGCGCCTGAGTACCGAAATGCGTATGCCCGGCAGGAGCGGTCATGCTGATCCGCAAGCTGCTTAAATTCGAGAGCGCGCATATCGTGCCTGGATGCAGCGGCCAACGCTGTTCGGCCACTTACGAGGTCGAAGTATTGCTGGGGGGGGGGGCGGTGCTTTGGATCACGGCCAGATGGCTTACGACTTCGGCTTGCTCAGGGCTACGGCGGACGACTTTTATCGACGCCTTCGATCATGCCTTGACGCTCTGAGATAGCAATGACCCGGACTATATCGCGCAGTGCTTTCGCCAAGACGTCCATAACCCGCGCATGGGCACGTTCGAACTGAGCCAGATCGGGTTCTTCGCGCAGGTCAAAATCGAATGGGCCATCCCCCGCTGATATTCGTCAAGATGCTCACTGGCGAACCCTATAGCAAGCGTCCGCTTGTCTGATATTAACTTCTAACGGTCACAGGACCATGGTCATCGCGGTGGTCATCGTGCGGATGGTGCAGATGGCCATCTATCAGGTAGTCAACATGATCACCATGGGGCACCGGCTCATGGCCGCAGCCTGGACCGTGGATATGACCGGCGGCGTGGCCGGCGCCCTGATGGCTTGGCGTGCAGCGCTCGGGGTTGTGAGCGTCACCACCAGGCTGTGCTCGTCGACATGATCACCGTGCATATGGTGCAAGTGGCCGTCGTGTATGGCCATCGTGCTAGATCGCCATGTGACCACAGCCCGCCTGATGTTGGTGGTTGTGATCGGGAATGCCTCGTACAAGTACCCATGTTCAGCGCTTCTCCGATTGTTTCCCAGCAAACAAGGCTAGTTCGGGAAAGGGCTAAGCGCGAATCATCCCCCTGCCATTCGTCGATGCAAGCAGCGTATGCCCAGGCTGGCTCAAGCCGCGTAACCGCTCGTAACTTAGCGACACTTGGGTCGAATTAGGTGCTATGAAAAGGTATAACATAACAGAGCCATTCAGGAGGCACCCTTATGCGCAAAATCCCAGTGACAGTTCTGACCGGCTATTTGGGCGCGGGCAAGACCACCCTGCTCAATCGCATCCTCTCCGAGCAACATGGCAAACGCTATGCCGTGATCGTTAATGAGTTCGGCGAACTGGGCATCGACAACGACCTGGTGGTGGGTGCCGATGAAGAAGTGTTCGAGATGAACAATGGCTGTATCTGCTGCACGGTGCGCGGCGATCTGATCCGCATCATTTCGGGCCTGATGAAACGCCTCAATCGCTTTGACGCGATCATTCTGGAAACCACCGGCCTGGCCGACCCGGCTCCGGTGGCGCAGACCTTCTTTGTTGATGATGAGGTGCGCGAGAAAACCGCGCTGGATGCGGTGGTCACGGTTGTCGATGCCTTTCACCTTCCCAGACAACTGGCCAATAGCCCGGAAGCCGCCGAGCAGATCGCCTTCGCCGATGTCGTGCTGCTGAACAAGGTCGATTTGGTAAGCGCAGAGCAGCTTGCCACGCTGAAACAACTTATCGCCGGAATCAATTCGTTTGCCAAGATCCTACACAGTAATCATTGCGATGTAGCGCTGGATCAGTTGCTCGACCTCGGCTCCTTCGATCTGGAACGGATCATGTCAATCGAGCCCGGCTTCCTCACGGAAGACCATGCCCACGAGCATGACGACGCGGTGAAAAGCGTTTCGCTGACCACCGACACGCCCCTCGATGGCGATAAATTCGATGACTGGATCGGGACGCTGCTGAGCACCCAAGGCACCGACATTCTGCGTTGCAAAGGCATCCTCGACCTAGACGGCATCGATCAGCGCTATGTTTTCCAAGGTGTGCATATGCTAGCGGACGGTGCCCTGACGCAACCGTGGGGCAGCGACGAGCCACGCCAGAGCCGCCTGGTGTTTATCGGACGCAATATCAATGAGGCAGCCCTGCGCGCCGGATTTGCCAATTGCCAAGTCCTGAACCATGACTAAAACCCAGTCGTTTATCGAAGAGCTAGGCGAAGTCTGGCAACTGACCGACTACGTGGTAGCCTGCTGTTTCGATGGTGCAGGCAATCTTGCAGTCGCCCAGGGTGACGGCACAGTGTTTGTCGTGCCCGCCGATGGTCAAGCGCCTTTGACCACTCAGGCGCACACCGGCGCTTGCCTGAGCCTATGCGCAGCACCAGGCCAAGGCTTTCTCAGCGGCGGCGATGATGGGCTCTTTTTAGCCATCTCAGTGGACGGCAGCATCGACCAGCTCGGCCATTATTCGGGCCGCTGGATTGAGCACGTGCAAAGTCACAGCAATGGATTGATGGCCTGCTCAGCAGGTAAACAGTTGCAGTTGATCAAGCCCGACCGCAGCACCTTGACCATTGAGCATCCAAGCACCGTTGGTGGCTTAAGTTTTTCCCCCGATGGGCGCCAGATTGCCGTCTCGCACTATGGCGGTGTCAGCGTGCATTGGACATTGGTCAGCGATGCCAAACCTAAGGTTCTGAAGTGGACGGGGTCGCACCTGGCGGTGACCTGGAGCCCAGATGCCCGTTTCGTACTGACCAGCATGCAGGAAAACTGCATTCGTGGCTGGCGTCTGAAAGAGCCACAAGACCTGCACATGAGCGGATACAGCAATCGAGTGAAGTCCTGGTCATGGCTACACGGCGGACGCTGGCTCGCCACCAACGCGGGGAATTGCGTGGCCTGCTGGCCGTTCAAGAAACGCAGCGGGCCAATGGGCGAAACGCCAATCACCCTGGGCTTTCGTGAGAATGGCGTGGTCAGCTCAGTTGCGGGTGACCCGATGCTGCCATTGGTCGCAGTCGGCTTTGAGGACGGTCTGGTGTTGATTGCCGAACTTGATGAGAACTCCACCACAGAACGCGCCGTGATGATTAAACCCCCAGGTAACGGTGCAGTATCGAGCATGGTTTTTGCGCCGGATGGCACGCGCCTAGTGATCGGTACGGCCGAAGGCTTTGTCGGTATTATGCCAGTGGCGTGAAAACGCCCACATCAAGGATCAACACATGCTTTTGAGTAAATGCGAGCAGGCCGTCAGTGAGCGTCAGTTGACTGCTTGCCTGACTCAGGCTTGCGAAACAGGCCAAGCGGAAATAGTGGGGTTTGTCTGGCTGACTCATCAGTTGGATTACTACAATTTCCCCTCCAGCCTAATGGTGACTTGGGTTTTCGACACCCAGATCATGGAGAGCACGCTCTTGCCAATGGCCAGGGCGAACGCATGGCTGAACTCACCGCCGAGGCGTTTAGCGAAGCAGGCATTAGCGTCAGCGCGGTGTCGGCTCATCTGGCTTTCGACAGTGAAGAGCAGTGCCAGCGCGTTGATGCGGGTAACTGGCAGCAACGTCTGGCACGCAACCATCGGGCTAGGAATTAAAACGTGGCTAAGGACATAGAGAATCCGTGTATTTCTGTTTGCCAGCTAAGTGGCGAACTATGCCTGAGTTGTGGGCGCACCAAAGAAGACATTCTAAAATGGAAACGGATGAAACGCCCAGAGAAGATGGCCGCAGTACAACGCGCAACGCTGCGCCTGAAAAATCTGCAAAAGAAGAATGCATGACTCTTGGTTATTAATTTCCTCCGATAAATTTAAAGAGGTTGCGAGAAGTAGACCGAAATATCCGGACAACGTTCCGACATCAGTTTAGGGCTCACGCCAATCTAGTCGTGGGCGCTACGGAATGTAGTGGCCGTTTGGTAAAAGTAGATTCGCCCTTGTTGACGGCAGTAAGGGTGAAAAAATATGCTAATAGCTTAGCATTGCAGGATTGATTCCTCTTTAACTTAACCTGAAGGAATTCACATGTCTCGTTTAGCTGAGTTTCGTAAGCTTGAACAAAAATTGGCTGACCAGCTCGCAGAGCTTGAATCTATGAAAAGTAATTCAGGCCTGAAAAGAGAAATGGAATTTGAGGGTAAACTTCGAGCGTTGCTTGGCGAATACAGATTTAGCTTGAAGCACATTATTAGTATTCTGGATCCAGAGGCTGGCCGTGGATCCTTGATATCAATAGCTGCACCTGTAAAAGCAGTCCGTAGAGCTCGCGTTGTAAAAGTTTACAAAAATCCAAACTCTGGTGAGCTGATCGAAACTAAGGGGGGAAACCATCGGCGATTGAAAGAATGGAAAACCGAATTTGGTGCGGATGTTGTGGAGTCGTGGCGTACTCATTAGAAACTATTGACTACTAAGGCTCTGCAAGGGCTCTAACGAAATGGTCAGCCATTCATTAGTACCCCGTTATATCTAAACGGATCGGGGTTCTCACTTACTTGAAGGAACCTTCTTGTGGGTAACTTGGAGCTGCTTAGCCTGGATATTGGAAAAGAACCTTTCATCTCATTGGGCACTATGCAAAAGGCCATGAAGTACTATGCAGCAAATTGATCACCATCGTTTGCTTGCGTTCGCAGCCAAACTAAAGTCCAGCACCATGATGATAGCGTCCTGTGGTCCACACTGGCTTGCCAGGAAGTTCATGTTCTTCGGGCGTCAAGCTAAATTGATTGCACCCTGTATGTGAAACATAAACGCTCCATAAACCCCGCCTAGTCAAAGGCGGGCAGAGCGTTTAGCCATACACCTGGGGCGTGCAGTTCCATGGCAGCAGCGCTTCGTAATCCTCAACTGATGTCGCTTGCGGCAACCGCTCAATGTGTCACTGGCCGAACAGCAGATCGCCTGGTACCGAGGGGGCAAGCCATGAGACATTTAAGCCCAAAAGCTCGGCGCCTGTTAGCCGCTACAGCATTCGTATTCGGCGCGTCAGCATTCGCAGCATAGGGAATCAATGCCACCTCCACCCAGCTCGTGACGGACAACCGCAGCCAGCGATCAATCAAGCTTCTGGGATCGGCCAATGGCGACATGTTCCTTTCAGCGATTGACTTGTTGAACAGCCAGAAATTGCGCTATACTTGAACTTTAAGGAAAAGTATTGCCACGTTCTCAACTAAAGCCTTGGAGTACGTTGCAGCTGCTAGAAACAGCCTAGCGGGTGGTGCCCGATCCTGCAGCGCCGATGCGAACACCACCTGCGACGGCATGCATTATTACCGAAACGAGCGCCCCAGGGCGTCTAGGCTCACGGCGATAGACGGTAAGCGCTGGCTGCTAAGGGCCAAGGTCTGGACATCGTCCGCAGTGTTTTGTGCGATGGACTGCACAGACTGCAAGTGCTCGACAATCTCGAAACTTGCCGCGGCCTGTTCTCGGGTAGTCTTCGCGATGCGCCCGTTTATTTCATCGATCCGGGATATATCGATGCCCACCGCGCGCAACATTGCTGCTGCCTGTTGGCTGTCTGCAACGCAACGTTCCACGCCCTGATGGCTGTCATGCATCGCCGCGACGGCTTTGCTGCTACCTTGCTGCAGGTCTTCGATGATCTTCTTGATTTCCCGGGTGGAAATGGCCGTTCTCTGCGCCAGACTGCGGACCTCATCTGCCACGACGGCGAAGCCCCGGCCTTGCTCGCCAGCACGGGCGGCTTCAATGGCCGCGTTGAGGGCCAACAGATTGGTCTGGTCAGCGATGCTGCTGATAACTTCTAGAACAGTACCGATTTGTTCCGCCTGGCCCGCCAGAACTTTCACTGTTTCGTTCGTACCCTTAATACTCGTTGACAGCTGAGTGATCTCAAGTTGGGCACGATTGACGCTTTCCTGGCCCTTGGTAATTTGTGCATTGGCTTGGCAGGCATGTGCGACGGCGCGCTCGACATGCACACTGATGTGCCCCATTGCGTCGCCCATTCGTTGCATAGAGCCGGTCATTTGCGCGATCTCCGTCAACTGGTGTTTGGCGCCTTTCTCGAGTGTATCGCTGGCCGTGGCCAGCTCCTGGCTCAGTTCACCCAGGCCATGGGAGTCGCGCACGACCCCATTCACCAACCCGGTAATCTGCATCAAAAATTGATCGAAGCGATCTGCCAGCGAGACGTGCATTCTGGCCTGGGCTCCCTCACTGGCACCATCGGTGAGCTGCGTGGTGGCCGTCAGCATCTTGTCCAGCATGTCCTGGCTCTCGACTGCTTCTGCCTGACTATGCAGGGCTAGATAGAGCAGGGCTGCCGTTTCCATGACAACATAAAAGGCATGCACGAACACCATCGTCCAGTCGCCATGATGGTTCATCAGATAGACAGGAAAACCCTGCTGTTGCAGCGCTTGAAAAAGCAGGTGGTGAATCGCGATGGTTGCCGCCGCGACCACGATCGGCAGCCAATCACGGTAAAAGGTCAGCACCGCCAGCAACGCAAAAATACCGAAGTGCGCTTCAATGATCCCCTCGGCCTGATTGATATGCACGGCTGCCATGACCATCAAGCCGAGCCCCACACAGCAGCGCATCAGCCGCGTACCGCCCATTACCCGATACAGCAGCGTCAGTACCAAACTGGTCCCCCCGCCGATCACAAACGCCTGGATAAACGTGCCGTGCCAAAATGCTAGGCCAATAGCAAAGAAGAACATCAGCCAAATCAGGCTTAACATGATTCTGTCGGCTTTACGGTAGTGCTCATAAAAACGGGGAATGGACGACATATACGCTTACTCCAGGTGATCGCGCCAGCATCGCTAGCAAAGGGCACTAAGGGAATCGTTGAACAGCGAATTAGTTAAATGACAACCAAAAAAGCAGTTTTCGGCACTCTCACGTCATATTTGAGGGGAGGCTGTAAAACTGAATAGTAAGCATGGACACCCATTCACGGCCCTCAAAAGTGCTAATAATTTTGCGTGATGCATGTCAACACATGAGACGACGAGTTTGCGAGGCAACGTTCCGGCCAAACCAACCCTACGCAAGTCGATGTCGAGGATCTCTTTGATGCGGCCAGGTCGAGGTTCCAGCACCACCACGCGATCAGACAGATAGACTGCCTCTTCAACGTCATGAGTTACCAGCACCGTGGTTATCGGCGTGCGCTGGCGGATTGCGTGCAACTGATCCTGAATGCTCTGTCGGGTCAGCGCGTCCAGAGCTCCGAAGGGTTCATCCAGCAGCAGTAACCGCGGGCTGGTCACAAGGCATCGAGCAATCGCCACCCGCTGGGCCATACCGCCAGATAGCTGATGCGGATAGGCGCGGCTAAAGGCCTTCAGGCCCACCAGTTCAACCCACGCGGTAATTCGCTGCTGTTTCTCATCACTGGACAATGCTTCGCTAGCCAGGGCCAGGCCGATGTTTTCTTCTACGTTGAACCACGGGAACAGGCGGTGCTCCTGAGACACGATGCCGCGCCCGCCGCCAATGCCACGCATTGGGGCGCCGTCGATCTGGATATCGCAGCTGAACGCTGGGTCAAGGCCGATAAGCATTCTCCGTAAGGTGGATTTGCCACAGCCACTTGCGCCGATAATCGCGAAAAACTGGCCATCGGCTATGTCCAGACTCAGGTCGTGTATGGCTTCAAAACTGCCTTTGGCCAAGTTGAAAGACTTGCCGACATGGCTCAGGCGAATGGCAGGGCGCAGTGAACTGTTCATTGGTATCTCCAGCGTGTCGCGCGTTGTTCCAGGCACAGGCCGAGGTGGTTCAGGGCGCTGCCGGCGATGCCGATCAACAGCATGCAACTGAGGATGAGGTCAGTGCGTAGAACTTGTTGAGAGCCGATCATGAGGCTGCCGATACCGCCGTTGGACGGCATGAAATATTCAGCGCCGATGGTGCCGAGCCAGGCGTAGATAAGCCCGAGGCGCAGACCATTGAAAATCGCCGGTGCCGCACCTGGCAGGATCAGCCAGCGCAGGCGTTGGAACGGGCTCAAGCGCATCACTTGGGCGGCCTCGTGCAGAGGTAAGCCACCCCACGGTAAGTCGCGATGAATAACGGAAAGAACGCTGCCATGGCGACAAACGCCCATTTGGCCGTTTCACCCAGACCGAACCACGCGCTGAGCAGCGGTACCCACGCGAAAATCGCGATCTGGCGCAACGCGCTGAAACTTGGCCCCAACACGCGTTGAGCCAAAGGCAGTGTGCCTAGCAGCAGACCGAAGATGACCCCGGCCGAACCGCCCAAAGTCAGCCCGCCCAGCGTCCGGCCCAGGCTGGTGCCAAGCGCCAGTGGCAACTGCCCGCTGATAAGGTCGTCGAACAGTGTGCCTAGTACGTTCGGCAGTGAGGCGACCAACTGTGGGGCCAGCCACGCCTGCCAGGTTGCGGATTGCCAGAAGATCAGCAGCCCGACCGGCAGCAACCACGGAACCAGGCACTGCCAACCGGTTCGCGCGGTGCTTTTCAGCAGTTGCGCCAGCGCCGCATGGGGCCATAACACCCAGCGCCGATCCAGCCAATTGATGCCCCGGTCCATGCACGCACCCATGATGCCGATGACCAGAATGCAGACGAACACGATGTCCAGCATGAACAGCTGTCTGGTCCAGACCATGAGGTAACCGATGTCCTCACTCGACGCCAGTAGTTCCACGGCCAGCATTGCCGACCAGCCTGCCGACAACGCGAGGCGTACGCCAGCCATGAACGATGCCGCGGCGGCGGGCACGACCACTCGCATGATCAAGGTGGGGTTAGGCACCTGCAGCACCGCGGCCACGTCACGCAATCGGGGTTGCGCATCACGTACACCGGTCAGTGTGTGCAGGGGCACGGCTACGATCATGGCTTTGATCAGCACCGCCAGCTTCAAGGTTTCGCCTATTCCCAGAAACGTCATCAGCAACGGGATCCACGCCAGCGTCGGGACCTGCGCCAAGGCACTGAACGTCGGCAGCACCAGGCGTTCGGCGAAACGGCTCGCGCCGAGCCATGCTCCAAGCACGGCGCCAGCAGCGATGCCTGCCACCAAGCCCGCCGCGAGGCGGCCGAGGCTGATGATCAGGTTGCGCCATAATTCTCCAGTGGCCAGCTCGACAGCGCTTTGCCAGACCATGTCTGGTCCAGGTAATACCTGCTCACTCATCCAGTGGCGATCGGCGGCGCCCCACCACATGATCAGCACCAGCAGCGGTGCCTGTGTTGAAATGGGGTGATTACAGTTGTGGGGAACATGGTCGACCTGAAAAGGCGGTAAGCCGGATATTGTCCATTGCGTGGCGCGGTAAGCGGCAGCGCAAACCGCGAATAATTTTTATGCGTGGCATGCAATAGCGCGCGCAATGCAGCCAAGAGGACAATCCCTTGACCCCATGGGTGGCTGCCTTTGTAGCCGAACGCGCTTATGCCGTAAAATTCCTTATAGTCCTAAAAGCTACGCTAAATGGAATATACCTTTGCCTGGGCTTTTGAACTGCTGGCGGATATTGATCATACTGACGTCGCTGTTGATGAGCGATCTGCCTCAAGCGAGGGCCTCGATCGGCCATGGCATCGCCGTGGCAAGCAAGGCGCAGCCCGCAGCGCCAGAGTCATTGGAGTGAAGACACTTTGCCAGCGGCGTGTTGCGCCTGACGGACCTGAACTACGCAACGTCGGCCGACAACCCGACCCTGCCCCTGGATCTCTATCTACCGCCCAAACCTGACGCCGCAAGGCCTTTGATTGTCTATGGCACGGCGGCGGCTGGTCGGCAGATCATTCACGAGTATCGGGTGCCTTTGAAGATTTCCCGGCGGTGCTGGCTAACTTCGCTGCGCAGGGCTACGTCGTGGCTTCGGTCAATTACCGGCTCAGCGGCGCGGCGATATTCCCGGCGGCGCTCGACGACTTACGCGCCGCGATGCAGTTTGCACGCCCATCATGAGCTGTACGCAATCGACGTAAAACGCGTCGCACTGTGGGGCGGTTCGGCGGGGGCACAGTTGGCGGCGCTCGCAGCACTGGATTATTCGCCACAGGCCATCACTCAAAAAACCGAAATAAAAAACCCAATGTGCGCCACGGTGCTGGTCAGCTGGTTTGGTCTGTTCGACTTTGCCGGTGTGCTCGCTCGACCGGACTTAGCTGCCATTAATCAGGCTGCCCGGCAGTACCTCGGCTGCCCAGGCGACTCCTGCCCGACGCAACGCGTCAGGGATGCCAGCCCGATCAGCCACCTTGCCCACGTGCCGACATTGCTGATTCACGGCACTGCTGACCGGGTTGTGCCGTGGCAGCAGTCGCAGCAAATGGCGTCTGCCCTGAAGCGTCAGCAGGGGCAGGTCGAGCTGTTGTTATTGCCTGATGTGGGCCACAGTTTTGTGGGTCGTGACCAACCCGCGACGCAGGCAGCCAACTATCGGGCGCTGCGGGTCACTGAACGCTTTCTGACTGATCATCTTTAGGCAGCCCCCAGGCAATCAAGCCCAGCAACGGCAGGCAACTGGCGTACTCAAAGGTGCTGATCAGGCCCCAGTGATCGGCCAATACGCCAAGGCCTGCGGCGGCGATGCCGCTGATGCCGAAGGTCAGGCCGAAAAAACCGCCTGCCACCAGGCCTATGCGCCCCGGCAACAGCTCCTGAGCCATGAGCAGAATGGCCGCGAACGCCGAAGCAATGATGACCCCCACCAGTACTGACAAACCGACGGCTGTCACCAAGGGGACGTGCGGCAACAGCCCGGCGAACGGGCAGGCACCGAGTATCGACAAGGCGATCACCCGACGCCTGCCGATACGATCCACCAGCAGTCCGCCCAGTAATGTGCCCAGGGCGATGGCGAGCAAGAAAACAAATAAGTACAGCTGCGCGTCCGGGATGCTTATCGTGAACCGCTCGATCAGAAAGAAGGTATAGAAGTTGGCGACGCAGGCCAGGTAAACGTATTTCGATATCACCAGCAGGATCAGCAACAACATGGCCCGGGCTTTTCTACCGCGTGGCATCAGGCCAAGCACCGATGGCGCAGCCGTGTGCGTAACCGGGCGCTGCAAATTTGCCACCACGCCCTTGCGCAGCAACATGAATACGCCCAGCGCCAGGACTGCTAGACCGACTGCCAGGCTACCCAAGGGTATGAAGAGCAGGATGGCCAGCAGTAACGGTGCCGCCGCCGAACCGATGTTGCCACCCAGTTGAAACACAGACTGGGCCAGCCCCAATCGGCCGCCAGATGCGGCGCGAGCAGCGCGCGACCCTTCCGGGTGGAAGATCGATGAGCCAAGGCCGACCAGCGCCGCCACTAGCAGGAACTCTACAAAGCTGCTCGCATTTGTCAACAGTAGCATCCCCGCCCCCATGCAGCCCATCGCCCATGGCAGCAGTTTTGGGCTGGGATGGCGGTCGGTGTACCAGCCCACCAGCGGTTGGCAAATGGAGCCGATCAAATGGAATAACAGCGTGATCAGGCCCAGCTGCGCATAGCTCAACGCGAAGCGGGCCTGCAGCGTGGGATAAAGCGAGGGCAAAACCGCCTGGAATAGATCGTTGAAAGCATGGGCGACGGCAATTATCAGCAGCGCGGGAGCCACACGGGCGTGAGCGGCGAGGGCGGGCACAGCGGGCAGCAAGGGCATAAGGCAGTCAGGCGAAGGGTCAGGATCGGCCAGTAGATCGCAACCTCGATGGCTGGGCCAATGCATTTGGCTCAACTTATTTTTGCGTGTTTTACATAACCTCTAGGCAGCACGTAATTACTCATTTATGCCTTTAAGGAATAACCAAATCCGGTTTTAGTATTTATGGCTGACGCGATGGCTGTGGTTAAACGTCATCGCCTGCTGCCCAGACAGGGTCGGCAGTCTTCTATGGAGTTGGAAACCAAACATGCCATCGCGCCCTCATCTGCTTGCTTCGCTGCTGTCGGGTCTTGCTCTGAATCTGACCCTCACACTGGGCCCTTTGGCCCCTGCACTGGCTGCGCCGTCATCGGTGCAACTCAATATTGCTGTGTCCGATATTGGCGCCGGTGGATCGCCTGCCGGTGGCGGTCTGGTTGATGTGATCCATGCTCAACAACGTCTGGAAAAAGCGCTCAGTGCAGATGGCGTCGAGGTCAAATGGCACTTCTTCAAAGGCGCTGCGCCGTTGATCAATGAAGCCTTCGCCAATGGCCAGGTGGACATGGCCTACCTTGGCGATCTGGGCAGCATCGTTGGTAAAGCGGGCGGGCTCGATTCCCGAGTGGTAGCCGTTGCCGCCCGAGGTGTCGCCCATTACCTGGCGGTGCCGGTCGACTCACAGATTCAATCGATGGCTGACCTCAAGGGCAAGCGAGTAGGGCTGTTTCGCGGTACCGCCGCACAGTTGTCGTTCATTGGCGCCTTACAGACTGCAGGGCTGACCGAGAAGGACATCAGCGTGATCAACCTGGACTTTGCCGCCGCCAGCGCTGCACTGGCCGCCAAACAGATTGACGCCACCTGGGGCGGCATCAACGTGCTGGCGTTGCGTGAGCGCGAACAGGCCAGGGTGCCCGTCTCGACTCGGCACCTGAATGGCGCAGGTGAGTTGGCTGGCTTGTTGCTCGTCTCGCAGAAAATCATCGATCAGCATCCGCAGTGGGTCGACAAGATAGTTCAGGTCCAGCGCGAAGCCGCTGCCTGGGCAAGCGATCCACAAAACCGCGATGCCTATATTCAGCTGCTCGCTGATCAGGCGGCTTATCCGGCCAACTTACTGCGTGCCGATCTCGAAGATGCTCCGCCGCTGTCAGTGCTGTTGTCGCCAGAGCTGACCCCCGGCTTTACCGCGCAACTCAAGCAAGCGATTGCCAGTGCCATGAACGCTAGGTTGATCCGTCGCGACATAGGCGTGGAGCAATGGCTCGCACCGCAATTCCTGCAGCACAGTGCCCCTTGATCAACCCTTGATTCGCAACTTGCCGAGCGTCGTTGACGCGCGGCACTCGCCAACTCGTTCGCTGGAAATGCCTGATGAAACTTTACGCACAGCAAAAATACTTACCTTGGGTAACTGGAATGGCCTTGGGGCACACTCTGGTCATGGCTGCGACACCGGTCATGGCTGACGACAGCGACACTCGACTGGCCACAGTACAAGTTGAGGGCGTGCGCGAAGCCGATGCACAGCAGCCGCCATCATCGGTGCAAAAGTTCAGTGGCAAGACTCTGGAGCAGCAGGGCGTCTACCGGCTTGAGGATTTGCAGCAAGTGGCGTCAGGGCTGGACGTCTCCAGCATTGACGCTTACGACACGCGTATGACCATTCGCGGAGTCGGCGATGGCGGCGGCACCGAGATCAACATCGGTATGCCAAGCAGTGTCGGCCTGTTCCTCGATAACGTTTATCTGAGCCGTCCGGGCATGATGTCCAACGACCTGCTGGATATTGAAAGCGCCGATGTGCTGAGTGGCCCGCAAGGCACTCTGAAGGGGTTCAACACCACCGGCGGTGCGGTGGACATCCATACCCGTAAACCGACCTTCACCCCTGAAGGGTCGCTGCGCCAGTCCGTCGGCCAGCGTGGCTATACCCAGACCCAGGCGATGCTCTCCGGGCCGTTGACCGAAACGCTTGCCGGGCGCATCAACCTTTCGCACACGGAGAAGGGCGGCTACATCAAGAATGAATACACCGGCCACGATTTGGGCGGCAGCAATCAGGACGGCATTCGCGGTCAGTTTCTCTGGCAGCCAGTCGACGACTTCAGTCTGCGAGTGATCGCTGATTACAACAAGTCCACGAGTTATCCGGTGCTGGTGCTGGACAAAGCCAACGCGGTCAACGGCGCCGTGCCGTATCAGAACCGCGCCAATCTGGTCGGCGCGCATTTGGTGGGTGGTGGGTATAAGGTCAACGCCGATGACGAGAACGCGGCTTACGTAAAGCAAGGCGGCCTTTCGGCGGAGGCCAACTGGACGCTGGCTAACGGTTACAACCTGCGTTCGGTTTCTTCCTATCGTTACTTCGGCTTCCAGCCCAACAACACCGATACCCTCGACGTGCCGTTGTATGCCGGCAGCGGCGCCGATGCTCGGGACCGCATATGGTCCCAGGACATTCGTCTGGATTCACCCAAGGGCGAGCTGTTCGACTACGCCTTGGGGGCTACGTACTGGGGCGAAAATCTCGACACTTTCGCCCACGACTACTACGCACCGGGTAACCAGACCACCCAGTACTACGGCAGCGCGATCAACACCGGCAAGAACGTCAAACGCTGGGGTGAAATCGACGATACGGTGTTTTCCCTGTACGCCCAAGGTACGTTGCATGTCACCGATGAGTTCGACATCACCGCTGGCATTCGGGACAGCTACAACAAAAAGTCCGGCTCGTTTCGCCGGGTCAACAAGAACGACTTTGACTCTGGCGAGCTGAACCAATACAGCAACTTGCCGGCGGCGATGGTCAACCTCAGCTACTTCTTCCTGCCAAATCTGCAGGGTTACCTGACCGTGGCTTACGGCGAAAAAGCGGGCGGTCTCAACGTATCTCAAGGCGCGGCAAGCACCGCTGGCTATGACAGCCTATTGGTCGATCCGGAAGATACTCGCGGCGGCGAAATCGGGATCAAGAGCCATTGGCTGGATAATCGCATCAGTTTTGACATCGCAGTTTTCTGGTCCGAAGTGCGTAAATTCCAGACCAACGCCTACGACGTTGAAACCCAGAGCAGTTACCTGATCAATGCCGGGACCATGCGTTCTCGTGGCGTGGAGACAAACCTGACCCTGCGTCCACTGGATGGTCTGAGCGTCAATTTCAACGGCACGTTGCTCGACAATACCTTCCTGGACTTCAAGGGCGGCAAATGCCCTGCGGAAGTAACCCTCGCCCCGGGTGCGCCGATTTCATGCGACCTGAGTGGCAGCCGCGTGTTCCGTTCGCCCAAGGTCACGTACAACCTGACCAGCCGTTATGAATGGCAGACCTTCGATGCCTTGCAGGCCTTTGTCTCTGGCCGTTACTCCTACCGCACCTGGTCTTACGGCACAGTCGACAACTCCGAGTTCACCCGAATTCCGGGCTACGGTTTGCTGAGCCTATCCACCGGCCTGAGTGGCAAATACAACGAGGGCACTTGGAATGCCTCGCTGTGGGCGAACAACGTGACCGATAAACGCTATTACCGCGCGCTTAACACGGGCGATTACGGCTCGGCGTTCGGCATTCTCGGCGAGCCGCGTACGCTCGGCATGACGGTTGGCTACGACTTCTAAGGGCTGGGTTGATGAGTGAGTTCAAGCTAGATCGCCGCAGTTTTCTGCGCGCCAGTGTCGTAACCGCCGGTGCAGCGCCTTTCATAGGTCATGCAGCGACAGCAACTTCGAAAAAAAACGCCGACGCCGGGCTCAAAAGCCCGCTTGGCTGGCTGGGTAATACTGCGCCGAAGTCGTTTGCCGGCGTCACGTGGGGCACACCATGGCCGTGGGGCCAGGTGGCGGCGGGCAGTCAGTTCCAGATTCACGGCAGCGACGGCTCCACGCCGACCCTGCAAAGCTGGCCGTTGGCGTACTGGCCTGATGGCAGCCTGAAGTGGACCGCCCATGCCATTGCACCTCAGTCGCAAACGGTCGCCGAGCATTACGACCTGCGCCCGACTCGAACCAGCGCGGCGGACAACACCAGCCTGATCCAGGAAAGCGCTGATGCCATCCGCGTTGATACCGGGCTGCTGCAATGTGTGATCTCCCAGCAGGGCGCGAGCCTGATTCAAAGCGTCACCCAAAGGGGGCGCAGTGCGTTGCTCAACGGCCATCTGTTGCTCCAGGTGCAAGGCGACCCGGATCAGCCAGCCGAACCGCTGCGTCAGTACCGCAGCGAGGTCCAGCGCGTGGTGGTGGAGCAGCAAGGCCCGGTGCGTGCTGTTCTGGCGTTATACGGCACCCATCGCGATCAAAACGGCACGGCGACACTGCTGCCGTTCACGGTGCGCCTTTACTTTTACGCCGGCAGCGATGTGTTGAGAGTGATTCACACCTTGGTGCTGGACATCGACGAGCGCAAGGATTTCATCAAGGGCGTCGGGTTGCGTTTTGACTCGCCGTTGCACGCACAACTGCATGACCGGCATGTGCGTTTCATCTCGGCCGATGGCGGGGTGTTCGCCGAGGCTGTCAGGGGGTTGACCGGCCTGCGGCGCAACCCCGGCGACGGGATCATGCGTGCCCAGATCGAGGGCCGCAGCACTGGCAAGTTGACGGGTTTTGCTCCAGAGGTCGCCAATCGCTTGCAGTACATTCCAGCGTTTGGCTGCTATCGATTGCTGCAGGCGCATCCCGACGGGTTCCAGATCAGCAAGCGCACGTCCACCGGTCAAAGCTGGCTGCACAGCGCCACCGGTCAGCGTGCCGCGGGTGTGGGTTACCTGGGTTCACCCGACGGCGGTGTGGTGTTCGGCCTGCGTAATTTCTGGCAGAGCTATCCCGCGCAACTGGACATCGAAGCCGCGCACAGCGAGCAGGCGCAAGTCACTGTCTGGTTGTGGGCACCTCAGGCCGCGCCGATGGATTTGCGCAGCTATCACGATGGCTTGGGCGAGGACAGCTTCGTCAAACAGCGCGAAGCGTTGGAGATAACGTACGAGGACTACGAGCCTGGGTTCGATACGCCGTCAGGTATTGCCCGCACCAGTGAGCTGGAGTTGCAGTTTGTCGGGGCCACCCCGAGCGCGGTCGAACTGCAAAACATAGCCCGGCGTATTCAACAGCCGCCGTTGCTGGTAGCACCGCCCGAGCGTCTGCACGCGGCAGGCGTGTTCGGTCCGGACTGGGCACCGCCGGGTAAGTCCAGCGGGCGTAAACAGCAGATTGAGCAGCAGTTGGCCTGGTATTTCGATTTCTATCGCGACGAAGTCGAACAGCGCAAATGGTACGGCTTCTGGGACTACGGCGACGTGATGCACACCTACGACGAGCAGCGCCATGTCTGGCGTTATGACGTCGGCGGCTTTGCTTGGGACAACTCGGAACTGAGCACCGACCTGTGGCTGTGGTACTACTTTTTACGCACTGGTCGTCAGGATGTTTTTCGCATGGCCGAAGCCATGACCCGGCATACCGGTGAGGTGGATGTGCATCACATCGGCCGCTTCGCGCCCTTGGGGTCGCGGCATAACGTGCAGCATTGGGGGGATAGCGCCAAGCAACTTCGTATTTCCACCGCCGCCAATCGTCGCTTTCTGTACTACCTGACCGCTGACGAACGTGTGGGGGATCTGCTTGATGAGCAAGTCGAAGCGCTGCGTACCCTTCGAGAAGTGGTGCCTGGGCGCAAGATCGGTCAGCAAGCCGACGCTCGTGAAGGCTACGCCAGCATCACCTTTGGCACGGATTGGGGGGCGATTGCTGCTTCCTGGCTGACCGACTGGGAGCGCAGCGGCGATCCAGCAGTGGCTCGCCGGTTGCTCAACAGCATGGAGACGATTGCCGCGCAGCCCCATGGCTTCTTCACCGGAGTGGCGAACATGCACCTGGACAGCGGTCGGTTTGATCCGGATCAGAGCGGCAAGCTTTCGGTGTCGCACCTGTCCGCAGTGTTTGGGTTGGCCGAGATTTGCAGCGAGCTGTTGCAGCTTTTGCCGTCGGCAAGCTTCGAACGGGCCTGGCTCGATTACTGCCGCTTGTACAACGCGCCCGTCACCGAGCATGAAAAGGCACTGGGCGAACCTTTGGCCAACCTGAACCTCAAGCAGGGGCACGCGCGCCTGACCGCATTTGCCGGGTGGCGACTTCAGGACAAGGCGCTGCATGAACGGGCCTGGAAAGAGTTTTTTGAGGGTTCCGGTGGTATTCCGCAGCCCAATCGTCGCCTGCACCGGATTGAACCCCCAGCCTATCTGTACGCGCTGAATGAACCCGATCCGGTATCGGTGATTGATGAGCATTCCGGCACCTCGTCCGCAGCCAATCTGTCGACCAACGCCGTCGCTCAGTGGGGGCTGACTGCGATTGCCCTGCTAGCGCTCGATAATGAGCCGCGCTAGCGGCCGTTATTTCTCCTTTTCAAGTTTCGAGACTGTCTGCATGCCTCAACCACGTGTTCCAGCGGCGCCTGTCGCCGTGTCTTCACACCTGCTCGTGCAGGATGATTTTCAACGCTTCGATGCCCGGCGCTGGCGGGTCGAGAGTGAACAACCAGAGCGCTCTCGGGTTTTCGTCGAGCAGGGTCGCCTGATCATGGACACCGCTGCGGGTATGACGGTCTGGCTGGGGCAGCGCCTGAGTGGCGCTTACCGCATTGAGTTCCTGCGTCAGGTCTTAGTGGCCGGGCAGGCCAACGATCGACTTTCCGACATGAACCTGTTCTGGGGCGCGCACGACGCAGAAGGGCTGCTCAGCCGTGACGGCGTGCTGGAATCCTATGATTCACTGGCGACCTGGTACGTGGGAATGGGGGGGAACACAAATACCACCACACGGTTTCGCTTTTACGATGGAGGAGGTGAGCGGCAACTACTGGGTGAAAGCCTGGACTCGGCTCACTTGCTGAAAGCGGGCAGGATCTACCGGATTCGAATCGACGTCACCACAACGTCGACTGGTTATTGGGTGGATGACGAGTTGGTGTTCGAACAAGTCCTGCACGGGATACCTGCTGCCGGCTACTTCGGTTTCCGTTCAGTGTGGTCGCGCCAGGCCATAAGCCGGTTCAAGGTGCGCGCGTTGTAATTGTGTTGGGCACCCTTCTTCGAAGGCGTGCTGTCGTGCATCACAGGCAGGGCTCCCACAAAAATTACATTTTCACACAGCTATTTTTTACTCGAGAAGATCATTGGAGATCACGACGGTAGCGACCGGACCAGCTTCCAGCACCTGCATTGCCCGATCGGCTTCATGGAAGGCATCTATCAGGTTTTGCGCCAGGAGCGACAGCTTGTACCCTGCGCGGCTGACGATGCCGTAGTGAGTGTAAAACTCCGGCGCCTGTTGATCTAGTCCGGTCACATTCAACAACTTAAGGCCCTGTTGCAGATAGGGGTTATTGCGACTGACATTGGTCGTGCCGATGGCGTCGGAATGCTGGATGACACTGACCAGGCTGTAGCCGTTATCGCACTCGATGCTGGTTTGGAAATCGGGCCTGCCGCTGAGCTCCACCAGCGCCTTGCGCAAATTGGGTGGGCGCACGGTGCCCGCCAATGGATAGCTGAATAGCTGCTCGACACTCACTTCATCCAGCGCTGCCAGCGGATGCTCGCTGCGGCAGCAAAACCCCCAGCGATGCGGGCTCAACAGTTCAACGCGGTAGTCGGGGTCATGCTCGAAGTTGCGCGCATCTGCGACGAAAAACTCGCACTCTTCGACCTGCAGTCGTTGACCCAGGGCTTGCCAGTTGTCGACATGAAAGCGCAGACGCACCTTAGGCAGTCGTCGAGTAAAAATCCCAAGCGCTTGAGGCATCAACCAGGCCGCTGGAGCGGGACCGCAGGCAAACGACAATTCACCGGCCTCGTCCTCGTTGAATTGCCGTACCGAGTTGATCAGGTCGTGAGCATTGCCAATCATCCGTCTGGCGTGGTCAAGCACTATCAGACCTTTTTTTGTCGGTTCAAGGTTGCGGGTACGGTCAACCAGTCGAGCTCCGAAGCTCTGTTCGAGCGATTGGATGCTTCGGCTGAAGGCTGATTGTGAAAGGTTGACCGACTCTGCAGCGAGGCCAAAACTGCGCTGCTCAACTAGAGCAATAAAGTGCCGTAACTGTCGTAAATCCAGATGCATGAGTTACTGTAGCTCTCTAATGACGGGTACTATAAGATTGTGTCGTAATACCGGGTGATTTTATAAGAATCAATAGTTCTTCCTTTGCGTATTTTGGGAATATGCTCAAAGAAATTCTCGGAATAGTCCTCGGGCACGGTCCAGAATAGTATGCCTCCAGCGGCGTTTCCGAAGGTACCGCAGTTATGGAAAAAATATTTGCCGGGATGCAACCTAGGGATTTATTGAGGGAATTCTGCCATACACTCAGCGTCTGATCCGTATTGTACGGCCCTGCCTTAAGCGTTCTAAGTTAATGCCCAAAAAATATTATGCTTATTTCTGGTGGCGATATAGATTCGATTTCTAAGAATTGAATTTTTGCTCAAGGAAATCAGTTATGTGGCGTCTAATGGCTTTGGCATTCGCGATCGGAATAAGCGGTTCAGTATGGGCCAAAACCCCACCCGATACATTGATTGTGGCACGCTCGATCGATGACATTGCCAGTCTGGACCCTGCTGAAAGTTTTGAAATTACTGCGACCAATACCCTGGTGAACCTCTACCAGCGCTTGCTCGAACCGGACCGCCAGAACCCTTCGGTGCTGGTCCCAGCACTGGCCAAAAGTTGGGTGGCAGCCAGCGACGACAAGAGTTTGACCTTTGAACTACGCGATGGCGCAACCTTTGCGTCGGGCAATGCGGTGCGCCCGGAGGACGTGATCTACTCCTTCACGCGTGTGGCCAAACTCAACAAGACCCCTGCCTTTATCTTGGGTGAGCTGGGTTGGACTGCTGACAACATTGACGGCTTCCTTACCAAGGTAGACGACCACCACGTGAAAATCGCCTGGCCCGCCGGTGTCGGTAGCGCGTTCGCCTTGAGCATTCTGTCGGCGACCCCGGTGAGCTTTATCGTTGATGGGGTAGAGGTCGAAAAACATGCCCAAGGCGCGGACCTGGGCAATGCCTGGCTCAAAACTCACTCTGCCGGCACGGGTGCTTATGCGTTGCGCTCGTACATCCCGCACGAGACGGTAGTGTTGCAGGCCAATCCACATGCCGCCATAGCGCCCAAGTTGGAGACCGTAGTGATCAAAAACGTCACCGACCCTGCGACCCGACGTCTGCTGGTGGTGCAGGGCGATGCCGACCTCGCCTTCGACCTGGGCGCTGACCAATTCAGTGCGCTGGAGCAGCAGAAGGGCGTGAGCGTGCAGCGTTTCCCGTCGTCAATGATCTATTACCTGGGTATCAACAGCGGCAACACTCAAGTGCCAGCGCTGAAGAATCCGGCATTCTGGGAGGCTGCCCGTTGGCTGGTGGATTACCAGAGCATTTCCAAGGAATTGTTGAAAAACCAGTACAGCGTGCACCAGGCCTTTCTACCGTCCGGCGTGGCCGGTTCACTCAGTGAAGCGCCGTTCAAGCTGGACGTGAACAAAGCCAAGACCATCCTGAAAAATGCCGGCATTGCCGAAGGCACCAAGGTTGAGCTGAGTGTATTTAACCAGCCGCCGTACACCGACATTGCCCAGGCGCTGCAATCGAGCTTTGCCAAAGCCGGTATCGACATTGCGGTACGGCCGCTGGTGGAAAGCGAGCTGTGGGCAAAAATGCGTAGCCGTGACTACCAACTCATCTTCACCTACTGGGGTATGGATTACCTCGACCCCAACTCCAACGCCAGTACCTTCACCTATAATGTCGCCAACGGCCCGAAAACCCTGGCCTGGCGCACTCAGTGGGATATCCCGCAGTTGAGCCAGGAGACCCGTGCCGCCGCCGCTGAGCGCGATCCGCAAAAACGCAGCGCCTTGTACGGCCAGCTGCAAAAGGCCGTACAAGACAGCTCGCCGTTTGTGGTGGCGCTGCAAGGCCGCAATCAAGTGGCGGTGCATGAAGGCGTTGAGGGCGTGCTGCAGAACATCACGGTTTCCCTGCCGTACTTTGACCAGGTGAGCAAGACCAAGTGAGGGTGGGGGCTTCCGCTTCCCGCCGAGTACGCGTGGCCGGTACCGGATTGTTGACCTTGCTGGTCACGCTGATTGGCCTGTTGTTCTTCACATTCTTGCTGACCACCTTGTCCCCGGTGGACGCGGCTTTGCGCCTCGCGGGGGATCGCGCCAGTGATTCGATGCTGGCCCAGGTTCGCACCGACCTGGGGCTCGATCAGCCCTGGCCCGTGCGCTTTGGCAGCTACCTCACGCATTTGGCCCAGGGCGACTTGGGTGTTTCCACCACCTCCAGTCAACCAGTGCTAGGTGATTTGAAGCGTGCGCTGCCCGCGACCCTCGAACTGGCAACCCTGGCGATCGTGCTGGGCGCCAGCCTGGGTTTGTCCTTGGGCCTGCTGGCTGCGTGGCGACCGGGTGGCTGGATCGACACCCTGGTGCGGTTGTTTTCGCTGATTGGTTATTCGGTGCCGGTGTTCTGGCTGGGCCTGCTGATGCTGTTGCTGTTTTACGCCACCTTGCAATGGGCCGCAGGGCCGGGCCGCCTGGACGACGGATTTTTGTACAGCATCCAGTTGTCCAGCGGCTGGATGCTCTGGGACACCTGGCGCTCGGGTGAACCGGGGGCGCTGGCGAATGCCTTTGCGCACCTGGTGTTGCCGGTGCTGGTGCTGGGGTTTTACGCCATGGCGGGTATTTGCCGGCTCACGCGTTCCGCCCTGCTCGGTGAAATGGGCAAGGAGTATGTGATTACCGCCTTGGCCAAAGGCGCCGGGCGCGGTCGGGTGTTGTTGCGTCACGTGCTGCCCAATGTCGCAAGTACGCTGGTGGTCGTGGTTGCACTGGCTTACGCCAGTTTGCTCGAAGGTTCGATTCTCACTGAAACCGTCTTCGCCTGGCCCGGTATCGGCCGTTACCTGACCACCGCATTGTTCGCCGGCGATGTACCGGCGATCCTCGGCAGCACCTTCGTGATTGGCCTGTGTTTCGTCGTCGTCAACGGTGTCGCTGACGTGCTGGCGGGCCTGATCGACCCGCGTACACGGGAGTTGCTATGAGTGTTTCCATCGCCTTCGACAGCGTCCTGGCCCCGCGTTGGTGGCGACGTTCGCCGGCGTTTACCCTAGGCGTATCGCTGATCGTGCTGCTGGTGCTGGTGGCCGTATTCGCACCGCTATTGAGCGGTTTTGACCCGAATCACCAGAACATCCAGGAGCGCCTGCTGCCACCCTCGGCCCAGCATTGGTTGGGCACCGACGGCTTTGGCCGAGACCTTTTCACGCGGTTGCTCTACGGCACCCGTCCGACCTTATTGCTGGTCTCGCTGGTGCTGCTGCTGACCCTGCCCATCGGCGTGCTGGTGGGCGTGACGGCGGGGTTTTACGGTGGCTGGCTGGAACGCATCCTGATGCGCATCACCGATGTGGTCATGGCATTTCCGCAACTGGTGCTGGCCTTGGCATTTGTCGCCATTCTCGGCCCCGGCCTGCTTAATGGCGCGTTGGCGCTGTCCCTCACAGCGTGGCCGGCGTTCGCCCGCCAGGCCAGGGCCGAGACCAGTGTGCTGCGCGACAGCGACTACCTCGCCGCCGCTCACCTGCAAGGCATTCGCGGCGTGCGCTTATTGGTCGGACATGTGTTGCCGTTGTGCCTGCCGTCAGTGATTGTGCGCGTGGCCTTGAGCCTGGGCGGCATCATTCTAGCGGCCGCTGGGCTGGGTTTTCTCGGGCTTGGCGTGGAGCCTCCGACAGCCGAGTGGGGTTCGATGGTTGCCGACGGCAGCCGGGTGATCTTTGATCAGTGGTGGGTTGCCGCCGCACCGGGTATTGCCATTTTGCTGACGAGCCTGTCTTTCAATCTGCTGGGCGACGGCCTGCGCGACGTTCTGGATCCCCGCCATGCTGCGTGAAGAAACCCTGCTGGATGTGCGTGGCCTGCGTGTCAGGTTTCCCGGTCCCGGCGCCGAGTTGATTGAAGTCGTCAAGGGCATCGACTTTACCGTCGGGACTGAAAAGGTTGCGCTGGTGGGGGAGTCTGGCTCCGGCAAGTCACTCACTGCGCGTGCGCTGCTCGGGTTAGTCCCACGTCCCGGCTGTGTTACGGCCGAGCACTTGCGCCTGGGGCCTGTGAATTTGCTTGGGCTGGGCCAAAAACAGTGGCAGGCCCTGCGCGGCACGGCGTTGTCGCTGGTCTTGCAGGACCCCAAATATTCCCTGAATCCGGTGCTCAAGGTGGGCACTCAGGTAGAAGAAGTCCTCATATTACATACCCGGCTCAGTCGACGTGAGCGCCGTGAAAGAGTCTTGGAAATGCTCGACGCGGTTGGCTTGCCAAACCCCACCGCCCTCTATGACCGTTACCCTCACGAACTCTCCGGCGGCATGGGCCAGCGCGTCATGTTGGCGGCGATGCTTATCAACGATCCGCGCTTACTGATTGCCGACGAACCGACCTCGGCACTGGACAGCAGCCTGCGCGACCAAATGCTGGAGTTGATCATGCAATTGGTGGAAACACGCGGCATGGGCTTGCTGTTGATCAGCCATGATTTGCCGCTGGTGGCGCGCTATTGTGACCGAGTGCTGGTCATGTACCGCGGCAACCTTGTCGACCAGTGCCGGGCCGATCAGTTGGCCAGCGCCAGCCATCCGTATACGCACACCTTGTGGAACTGCCAGCCGTCGGCGCTCAGCTATGGGCAGTTGTTGCCGACCCTGGACCGAAGCCGGCTGGAGGCGCTGCAATGAGCATCGTCGATATCGGTTCGTTGAACGTCGGTTTCAAATGCGGCTTAAGTCACATTACTGCGCTGCACGTCGAGCAGATACAGGTCGAGCCTGGTGAGTGTTTTGGTTTGATCGGCGGCTCCGGTTCCGGCAAGTCGACTTTGCTGCGGGTGCTGGCGGGGTTGCAGCGAGATTGGCAGGGTAGTGTGCAGTTGTTCGATCAACCTCTGGCGGCGCAGCGAGCCTTTACCGGTACATTGCGCCGGGATGTGCAGATGGTGTTCCAGGACCCTTATGCTTCCCTGCATCCCCTGCATCGGATTCGCCGCAGCTTGCGTGAGCCGCGTCAGGTCAATGGGCTGCCATTTGATGAGGCAAGTCTTGTCGCGTCACTCGAACAAGTGGGCTTGCCTGGCGATGTGCTGGAACGGTTTCCACACCAGTTATCCGGTGGTCAACGCCAACGCATCGCGATTGTGCGTGCGCTGCAACTGCGCCCCAGGTTGCTGTTGCTTGACGAATCTACCTCCGCGTTGGACATGACGGTCCAGGCCGAAATCCTCAACCTTCTCCAGGCCCTGCGCCGCGACACCGGCACCACCATGATCCTGGTCAGCCACGACATGAACACGGTTGCCCACCTCTGCGACAGGGCGTTGCTGATCAAGCAGGGGCGTGTCGAGCAGCGTCTTGATCGGGCTGCGTTATCTGCACTTGCTGGACGTTGAGGTGCAGCGCTTTATTCTGGTAGGTTGCGTTTAAAAATCCGCTGAGAATAAAATCGCAGCGTACCAGGCGTATAGAAAACGTTTCACTTTTGCAGCAGTGTCCAAGGGCGAACAAGGCGTGTGCGCAATTACTTAAGCCCAAAGTTATATCCACCGTCAGTGCTCACGCCAGTTTCGGCAGGTTCTCATCGCATCGATCACGATTTTCATCGCCAGCGGCAGGAGCGGGGGGAGTATCGATATGCCCCTTTGATACAGCAGATAATCGATGCTGGCCTGCACCTGGCCTTCTGGATCCTGATCCAGCACCAGCGACATCATGCCTTTGCGCAACAGGGTGGCTGCTGCGTGCTTGCTTCATGAACGATCCACACCGGGTTTGCCCCGGCGTGCATGAGGTCCGTATGAATGCCATGCGAGTCGCTCCCTGTGTCGTACAAACCTGCCAGAGGCCCATCAGTGAGAGTTTGCGCGACGGCGGTCTGCGTTAGCACATCGTCATCAAAACACTCGACGGAGCCGATGATTCGGATACCGGGGGCGTGGTATGCCATGACCTCCATAAAGCCTTTCGCCCTTTCCTGATGGGTGGTATAGGCCAGTGAGTTGATCGTCAGCAGCACCGCCCCCGGGCGCTGGTTGACCCAATGGCTCATCAACCGCCCGGCACTGCGCCCGGCGGCAGAGTTGTTGATACCCACGTAAACCGCGCCGTCCACATCACTGAGGTTAGTGGTCAGCAATACGGTGGGAGTACCGCCCTGCACGATGGCCTCCAATGCTTATTGTAGGGGCGCGGGGTTTGCGCAGGGTGTCAAAAAGCTGCTGGGGGGCACTTTCCGGCCAGGGTTGGCGGCTTAGCGTAAGGTCCGATCGCAGGCGTTGTGCTTGCCGATCGAAGGCCGCATTCGGGCGCTTGAAGTGATCGGTAGCGCTGTCGGCCAGTAGCACATCGACAATGTTCGGGCCTTTGAACGGCGCTGGCAGGGCCGGGTGTATGCCCAAGGCACGGGCCATCGCGAGCACCTTGCGCCGTTTGAGGTCGGAAACGCCCCCCCACGGTCATTTAGTACCCGATCCACGGAACTCATGCTGACGCTGGCCTTCAATAGGCCGTGACGCTTGAGGGGGCTGCCCATGCTAAGCAAGTTTCCTTTGACGGGTTAGAGCTGTAATTGTATTTGCAGGACCGGCACCGGGTCAGCGAGAGCTGCCGTCCGCGCTCAAATGTGCAGGCAACTTGCGGTCCTCGCACACCTCAGCGACTCGTTTGGCCGTTACTTCAGGTGCGGCATTGCGCCAGCTATTGCGGATATACGAGAGCGTGGCCGGGATCTGTTGGTCCGAAAGTTTCCACGCAAAGCTGGGCATCGTACCGCTGGCGGGGTTATCGACCGTCACCGCGCCACGGCCGCCTTCCAGCACAGTGGTTATCAGGCTCTGCGCATTGTCAGCCTGGATGCCGGGGTTACCGGTCAGGCTCGAGGCCAGTTGATTGATACCCTTGCCATCGCTGTTGTGGCACGCCGAGCAGTTGGCCGAGTACACGTTGGCGCCTTGTTGCATCAACGTGCCGGTGGCCTTGAGCAGTTGCGGGTTGCGAATATTTGAGCCGGGCAAGTTTTTCAGGTAGGCCGCGATGGCGTACAGGTCTTCGTCGCGCAGGTGCTGGGTTGAGTCGGCCACGGCTTCGGCCATCGGCCCGGACGCCACGGCCACGTGGTTGCTGCCGGTCTTGAGGTACTGCACCAGTTGCGCATTACTCCAGTTGCCGATGCCTACGTACGGGTTGCCGGTGATTTCCGGCGCATTCCAGCCAGTTTGCCGCGTTGCAGATACGCGCCGCCCTGGTCGCCGCCGAGGAAATTCTTCGACGTATGGCAGGCTGCACAGTGACCCAGGCCATCGACGAGGTACTCTCCCCGATTGATTTGTTCGGAGACGCCCGCGACGGGTTTGAACGGCGTGTTATCAAAGAACAGCAGGTTCCAGCCCACCATCATCAGGCGGATGTTTAACGGGAAGGGCAGTTGATTGGACACCACATGGTTTTCCCCCGCCGGCACCGTTTGCATATAGGCCCACAAGTCGTGCATGTCCTGATCGCTGAACTTCACGTAGGCGCTGTAGGGCATGGCATCGCGGGGTACCATGCCGGCCTATGCCTTCACGCACTGCTTGTGTGAACTCCTGATCGGTCCAGGCGCCAATGCCAGTCTTTTGTCGGAAGTATTGTTGCTGGCGAGCAACTCGCCGAACGGTGTTTCCAGCGCGTAACCACCCGCGAACGGTTTGCCGTGATGCGGGTCGGTGTGGCAGGCCGCACAGTCGCCGGCGATAGACACATAACGACCGCGAGTCACTGCCGGGTCTTCCTGGGCCTGGGTGACGGGCGCCTTGATGCCGGTGCTGCTATCGGACTGCTGACTGGGTAGGGCAATGCTGTCCGCCGCATCGGCAACGCCGAATGCACCGTAAAAGCCGATGGTCGAACCCAGGGACAATACGGAGGTGGCCGTCAGGGCCATACGACAGCGTGGGTTCATGCTGGCATCCCCACCATTGGTCCGGGTTTGGCCACGTACTGATCGATGATCGACTTGGCGGTCCACAAGCTAAGGGCGCCGATGGTCGAGGTAGGGTTGTAGCCGGCGTTGTTCGGGAACGATGAAGCGCCCAATACAAATACATTGTGCACGTTCCAACTCTGCTGATAGCGGTTGAGCACACTGGTCTTCGGGTCCAGGCCCATCAAGGCGCCACTGATGGTGTGGTTGTTGTAGGGTAGGTAAGGCCCATAGTTCACGGCAGCCGTGTCAAAGCCATTGACGATTTTTGCACCCATGGCCTTGCCGATTTCCACGGCCTTGTCTTCAGTGAACTTGGCTATGCGCCGGTCGTTTTCGTTGTTGTCGAAGGTTACGCGAATCAACGGGTCGCCGTTGGCGTCTGTGTACTCCGGGTCCAGGTCCAGGTAGCACTCATCGTGAGAGAAACTGGTGCCCTGATTGAAGATGAAGGTGCCGTTCTGAAAGGCGTGGGTGTAGGCTTTTTTCCACTCGCTGCCCCAGCGTGGTGCGCCCGGCGGTACCGCATCGGCGTTGCCAATCGGGCGTGCGCCACGGGCCACCACCAAGATACCGGCGCCGCCGATAAAGTCCTTGTCCGCGTGATCGAAGTTGTCGCCGTTTTAGTCGTCGACCTGGGCGGAGAGGGCACCCGCACCGATGTACTGGTTGAGTTGCTCATCTTCGAAAAACAGATTGGCGCCGGACACGGTCTGGAAACTGTAGGCGCGGCCTACCACACCTTCGCGGGTTGCGGGGTTGTAGGGCTTGCCGATCTTCGACAGCAGCAAGCGCACGTTTTGCATCTGGACGGCGGAGAAAATCACGATGTCCGCCGGTTGCTCCCACTCCATTTTATTACGGTCGAGATAACTCACACCGGTGGCGGTCTTGCCGTCTTCGGCGAGGTTGGCGAGCAGCACGGCAGATTTAGTCAGCACCGTGAAGTTGCTGCGTTGCATCAGGGCAGGTATCACGCAAGCATTGGGGCTCGACTTGGAGAAGTGCCGCAGCCGTAAACCGCAATAGGTGCAGGGCCCCATGCGCACGCCCAGCGGGTTAGTTTAGGCCTGCGACGCTTGGCCGGCGGGCACCATGAACGGTGCAGGCCGAGTTTTTGGGTGCCTTCGGTGAATAGGTCAGTCAGACGCGTGGTTGCCAGCGGCGGCAACGGGAATTCACTCTTGCGGTTGCCTTCGAAAATGTTAGCGCCGTCGATCTTCTTACCGTTCAACACACCGGCCTTGCCCGATACGCCTGCGATTTTTTCGAAGCGCTCGTAGAAGGGTTCCAGGTCGTCATAGGTCACGCCCCAGTCCTGCACGATCAGGCCTTTTCAATCTGCTGCTTGCCGTAACGCTTGAGTGTGAAACTGTAAGGCTCGAAGTCGAACAGTAGGAAACGCCAGGCCATGCCCGCCCAATGCGTACCCGAGCCGCCGACGTTGTAGCCCAGCTCGTTCATGCTCTAATCACGGGTCGGCAAGGCGGTCTGCAAACGGTTGTTGCGGAACGTGGTGGTTTCAATGGCCGGCGGCAGCAGTATGCTGCGACGCGTGTCCGTGTCTACCGAGGGTGGGAAATCGGGGGAGGTTTCGAACCACGGGCCGCGCTCGAAGGCGACTACATTCAACCTGGCGCGAGTCAGTTCTTCGGCAATCAGCGAGCCGCACCAGCCGAGGCCGACGATCATTGCGTCGGCTTTGGGGCGTACATTGGCCATTCAGGAAATCCTCTTCGATATAGCGAATCACGGTGAGTCGGCAATGATTGCCAAAGCCTCATCTCTCAAGTGTTTTGGGGATCAGAGCGTGTTGTCGATCAGGCTGGTTGAATCGCCCCGGATTCTCTAGACACCTTGCAAGCTCATTGCGTAACGTTTTTCAAACTCTACCGGTGACAGCTGATTGTTGAAACCATGGCGGCGTTTTGCGTTGTAGAACATCTCGATGTAATCGAACCCATCACTACGAGCATCTTCGCGCGTGGAACAGATTTTCAGCTTGATCCGTTCCCGTTTCAGAAGCTGGAAACAGCTCTCGGCCACGGCGTTGTCATACAGTTGCCTCGGCGACTCATGCTGGCAACCAAATTGTTCGCCTTAAAATAAGCTGCGCCAGTCGGAGCTGCTGTAGTGAGCTGCCCTGGTCGGAATGAACCATCACCTCTTGCTTCGGTTTACGCCTCCAAACCGCCATCAGCAACGCATCAATAGCCAAATCAATGGTCATCTGCGCCTTCATTGACCAGCCAACGACCATCCAGCACCACCGCCAAATACAACCAGCCTTCATACGTACGAATGTAGGTGATGTCGGTGACCCAAACTTTGTTGGGTTCTACGACATCGAACTGGCGCTTCGGCAAATTGGCTGAGGTGACCGCTGGCTTACCGCCGTGTCGCCGATTCGGGCATCACTGTAAATGCGGTTCTCCCGTCGATTACCAATACGCGCTTGACTCAGGAAATGCCCGAAGAAATCAAGCGCCAGACGTGGCAACAGCAAGCGATCAAGCGCTTCGCCGAGCCCAGCGACATTGCCGGCGCAGTGTGCTTTCTTTCCAGCGAGGATGCGTCATTCATTACTGGGCAGGCGCTTCCCTTTGGTGGAGGACATTTCCTAGGGCGCCCCCTAAGCAGAGAGGCGAGGCTATCTGTGCGGTTCGCGCCACGGCGAAGTAGCTTCTGGAGTTCTCATCATCAACACAGTGCTGGTTGCGTGCTAGAGTGCTGCGGCGCTGTTGGCGCGGCCGGTTGGTTGAGCCACTTACCGACCCTCATTCTACTTCTATGAGCGCTCGCAGTACTTCCCGAAGCTTTCGATATAACTCGAAAGCTTTAAAGTGGCTATGAGTTAGGTGTCAGTCGTAGGCAAGTGTTGTTCAATTACACCCAACCATCCCATACCTGGATAGGTTTCAAACCCAGGCGTTACCGAGTAGCCATGAATGAGATTTTTACCCAGAATAGTGTAACCGTTCGTTTGGGCTGCTTTAGTCTTTAACTCAATGCGTTCGCCCAGATGATTATGGGTGTGAGAGCTGGCAATTATTCTTCGGTTGTCGTCAATTATCATCAATCGACTTCGCGAGCGCTCGTCATTGCTCAAGCGAACGCCTTTGAGAACAGAGTCAGTTTGATTTTTCCAGTCGAAAAAAATCCCAATAACGCCAATCACCGGAGTCTGCTTGCCAGCCTTGCTTCGCACGGCCGCACTGAATGTGCAAGTTTGCGAGCTGTTCAGGAGCGATTCTGCAGTTACTTGTCCGGAGAAATACTGATCACCTGATGAATGTTGCATTGCTTTTTTAAACCAAGGCTCTTGTGTGATATTGGCTCCGATGACTCTGCCATACAACCCCGATCGGCCCGAAGCAATTATCCGTCCGTTGTTATCAGCCAACCAGATATCCAAGTACACGGTGTAGCTGTCGAGAATGATTCCCAGACGTTCGCTGGCATGAGCACAGTTCCCTGGGGAATGATCGTTAACGCGTCTACCAGAGAGGCATCGGTTGCCCACCAGCGCACATCACAGGTGCGCTCGTAAAGGTTTCGATCAATAATTTCGATCATGTTAAGCGACAGATCCGCCAACCGCTGCCCACGCATGTCAAAACACATACTTTGGCCCAGCGCAGTAAGTTCATTGACCGAAACCTGCAAGTCCTCGGTCAGCCCACTGGCGATTTTTGAGATGCGCTCGGAAATATTTTTGACTTCTTCGGCCACTACCGAGAACCCCATTCCGGACTTACCTGCGTGTGCCGCTTCGATGAGTGCGTTAATTGCAAGCAATCGAGTTTGTTGAGTGATCGTATGTATATCGCTGACACCACGATTGGCCAGACTCCACTTCTCGTGATAGGGAGACGATCCGTTCGGGTTCGATCATTTTCTTTCTGCTTCTGTTAGTTATTAATGGCGGCAGTAGTTTGCTTATCAATAAAAAAATGGTTGCCCAGAAAGAGGGTGGTTGCGCCGGGAGATGAAAATTTGAATATCATTAGCAATGAATTGGCCAATTTACCGGTCCATAGGTACGTGTGAAATCAGTAGTTGCAGTTAAAATTAGGTTTTAAGCCGAGTTATATAGTATTAAACTTTAAAGCGTTTAACCAAGTGATTTAGGTCAACCGCTAATTTGGATAGTTCGCCGCTGGCAACCGATGTTTGGTGTGAGCCTGCCGCTGATTGTATCGATAGGTCGCGGATACTTACTAAACTGCTGTCAACTTGTCTTGCGACTTGTGACTGCTCTTCAGCAGCGGTAGCGATCTGAATGTTACGGTCATTGATATGACTAATCGATTCGGTGATTTCGACGAGCGCTATCCCTGCTGATCGAGCCAGTGACAATGTTCTACTCGCTTGCAGGCTGGTTTGGTCCATTGACGAAACCGCCTCGTTCGAACCTGCCTGTATGGTTGAAATCATTTGTTCAATTTCGCTCGTTGATTCTTGGGTGCGATGGGCCAATGCGCGCACTTCGTCGGCAACTACAGCAAAGCCACGTCCCGCTTCGCCTGCCCTGGCAGCCTCGATTGCCGCATTCAGAGCCAGCAGGTTGGTTTGTTGGGCAATGGATCGGATAACATCGAGCACCTTGCTGATATCAGTTGCCATCAATGCCAGCCCTCTTACACTGGCGGATGTAGATTCCACATTGCTGACCATCAGGTTGATTGCGTCGATGGTTTCGTCTACTTTCCCCCTTCCTTCCATAGCGGTCTTGCTCGTTTGTGCTGCCGCAGTCGACGCGCCTGCGGCGTTGCTGGCAACTTCGTCAACCGCACAACTCATCTGCGTAACAGCGGTAGCCGCCATTTCTATTTCACTATTCTGACGCATCAGACCTGTGGAGGCGTCTTCTGTTACTGCATGCATTTCCTCAGAGGTAGCCGCCAATTGAGTTGAAGATTCACTGATTTGAATGATCGCATTACGTAAGTTAGCCTGCATCGTCGATAAAGCATTAGTCAGACGGCCCATTTCATCATTGCCATCCGCTTTAATTTCTTGGCTAAAATCATTATCCGCAATGCCCTCAGCGATTATTAATGATTGTTGCATTGGTATTACGAGGCTACGAGTATACAACCAGGCCAGCAGAACAGTTGCCAATAATGAAGCGGCAATAAAAACACCAACCAGTTTAAGTGTATTGGTATATGCCTCATCGGCCTCATCGCCAGCGACTTTAGCTTTTGCATCGTTGCTTTCTTTAAGCTTCTGGATGTTCGATGCCACATTTTCAGCGCTTGTTCGAACAGTTTCATCAGCAAATTTACTGGCTTGGACGAAGTCTTTCATGGCAATTATAGATAAATATTTGTCTTGAATGGCTTCGAACGAAGCAATCGATTTTTTTAATGAGTCAAGTATTATCATGCCCTCCGAAGTAATCACAAGCGCGTCGAAGTCCGCCAGATTATTTTTAATCAAGACCTGTGACTGGCTGATGTCCTCCAAACTTTGCGTTTTAACCGAGTCAGATTCCCCCGCATTTCGTAGTTTGCTGTTGCTGTTGCGCACGCTCATGAATTCACGGTCAAGCAGTCCAAGGAGCTTAAAGCTGGGAACGACATTTTCTTCGATTTTCTTTTCCGCGTCGTTCAAAATCGATGCCTGCCTAATAGCAAAAAGTCCCAAACCAATAATCAGCATACAAAAAATTCCGAAACACAGAACGGACCGTGGGGCGAGTTTAAGTGAGCGTAGGTTCATAGCATAGATCTCAAAAATAGAGAAAATCGACTCCATTAAGGTAAAGCACAAGCTCCTTTCAAATTCTATCGACAGAAATTCGGAAAGATTTATTTTTTTTTATTAAATTTTTTTTCACTTTGACATATTTGAGGCCGGCTGAATTAAGCACGGTTACGGCAAGGTGGCAGATTCTATACCCATCACTTGCGTTAATAAGTTGGATGCATTTGAGTGAGGTTTTTGTGTGCAGGTTATTTATTCTCGTATAACGTAAGCGCTCCATAAACCCCACCTATCAAAAGGCGGGCAGAGCGTTTAGCCATACACCTGAGGCGTACAGTTCCAAGGCAGCAAGGCTTCGTAATCTTCAACTGATACCGCCTGCGGCAACCGCTCCAGTGTGTGGCGCAGCCACGCATAGGGCTCTTGGCCGTTGGCTTTGGCTGTCTCGACTAGGCTGTAGAGCCAAGCACTGGCCGTCGCGCCGTTGGGCGTGTCGCTGAACAACCAGTTCTTTCGTCCGATCACGAAGGGCCTGATGGCGCGTTCGGCTGGGTTATTGTCGATCGGCAAATAGCCTTCCTCGACATACCGCTCGAGTTTGTTCCAGTTGTTGGCCAGATAGGTTACGGCCTTGCCCAGTGCGTTCTGCGTTGTGACAGAGGGGAACGTTTTATCGACCCAAGCCTTTAGCTCGCTCATCACATGGCAACTTAAATCCTGACGACCTCGTTTGCGGCCATCATCACTACTTCCTTTGTACGCGATCTCGATGCCGTATAGCTTGCTGATCAGCTTCAACGCTATATCCGCACGTCCCGTCCTGCCTTTGGGTTGCAGTTTCTGCGCTTCAACAAACTTGCGCCGTGCATGAGCCCAACACCCCAAACGCTCGACGCCATCCTGCGCGCCCAGTGCATTGTAACCGGCGTAATCGTCGGTCATCAGATAGCCGCTATAGCCTTCGAGCAGACGCACCGGCACTTCCTGCGTACGGCTGGTGGAGTAGTCGAAAAGGATCACTGGTTTGTCGGGCGGGCCGCCGGTCTGCACCCACATCCAGGACTGACTGCAGGGCTGTCAGCCTGTCTCTTTCAAGACCTGCACGCGGGTTTCATCGCAGTGGATAACGCGGACTTTCCAGCAGTTGATCGCGCATCAGATTCAGCAGTGGCTGTAAATGCTCACTGCACTGGATAACCCAGCGGGCCAGGGTCTGGCGCGGGATGTCGACGCCGTGACGGCTCAGGACTTTTTCAAAGCGGTGAAGCCGCAAACCATCCACGTACTTGGTGGTCAGCAGCATGGCTAGCACGCTAGGGCTGGCCATGCTTTTTTAGATCAGTTGGGCCGGTTTGTCTGCTGTTACGGGAGCTATTTCGCAGTCGCGGCAGCGGTATACCTTGCGCACGTGCTTGATGACGCGGATCTGCATCGGCACGATTTCAAGCTGCTCCCTGACCTCCTCGCCAATGGCGTGCTTGCGGCAGCCAAATACGCACGTCAGTTCATGCTCAGGAAGTTCGTGGATGATTTCAATGCGCGGCAGCTGCGGGCAACGGCTTGCGTTTGCCGCGCCGCTTGGCGGGTGAAACCGCTTTTCGCGGATTCGTCGACGGGCTCTACTTCGTGTTCTGCCTCGTTGAACGACACCATTTGCGGCGCCGCAGGATCGACTGCTTGCTCGGATTGTCGGCCAAACAGTCGCTGTCGCAGCAGGGCAACTGTTCTTCAAGAAAGCCAACTCTGGATTGCATCTTCGCAAGCATTTGCTTGAGCAATTTGGGGTCATTGGGAAGGTTTTCGGGCATGGGATTCATGCTCTGGATTATACCGAATCAGGCCACGAATCGCGGCGTTAAAACCTGATTCGGGCGATTACGCCAGAGGTCGAAACCATTCAATAGCCTGTTGAGTTCCTGCACGGTCAAAACAATCGCTTCGTCCGCTGCGTCGGGCGATGTTTTGAAATGTTCGGATTCGAGGCGTTTGAGCCAAAGGCAGAAACCGTTGCGCTCCCAGTACAAGATCTTCAAGCGGTTACGTGGCTTGTTGAGAAAGACAAATAACATGGCGTCGAATACCGCCACCTTGATATCCAACTCGACCAGCGCAGCCAGGCCATCAATGGATTTTCGAAGGTCCACGGGTTTGGGGTAGAGATAGACTTTTTCGACTTTGGCATCGGGTCGCACCATGACGGCTGGCTCCTGAGGGCATCGGGAGCACAGCATCCGGGATCAGCTAAGCGCTTTGAATGTGGGGTTTATGGAGAGCTTACTTTTAAATTTAGCAAAAAATATCACTCGTTTTCCGTGCTGGCGCACACTAAAGTGTGCATCGTATGGATTAATAGAACTCAGGATTAGAATCGTCGCGTTATCAAGAACTTGATTAAAAGGTAGTGCGAATTGCTAATTAGATTCTCGTTTAGAAGATACTATTTGCATTTTATTTTTGATTTTTTGTATTGGATGGTTGGTTGGGAATATCTTGTATTTTTTAAAAGTGATTACGTATGGCTAAATTAGGAGGCTAGGCTTCGACGGAATTTATGAAGGTAGATGAGTATCACGGGCTATTTTTGTGATAAGATAAAAACAGCACTACCTACCCTGTTGTAGGGGGCGATTTAATAACTCGAAATTTAGGTTTGGAATTAGGGCCAGTTGTTGATATTCGCTCTAATCTTTCTATTACAGCATTGAGATTGCGCTGTGCAATTAAAAGGGTGCGTAACTCATTTTTTACTTCTTCTGCTAGGGCAGTGTTCTTGCCGGTAAGCATGATAATGGTCTTAGCGAGCTTGTCATATTCAAGTCTTAGATCATTCAGAGTTTGCATTTTTACCTCCATCTGTAATGTAACTAGTATCAGACGGTTTCACCATGCTTCATTTGCACGCTGCATAACGGAGCCCGTTTGTAGGTAGGCCTTCTCAAGGACGCAGCGTTTCTAAATTTGCCTGGTACTCATCTGTGGTGGGAACCCTTGGTAAGAATTGTCTATTAAATAAGTGAATGTTGTATTACGGGACTAGCTATCGCTATAATTTTTTTAGACCTTATAGTTTTAAATTTTGGATGAATTGATGGCGCCAATATCAGTTTTGTTTATGATAGATGCCACATGCTCAGCTAATTCGTAAGCAGCTTTCTGGTAAGCCAAATAAAGATTTATGCCTGCCTCCGAATCATCCCAGTCTGCGACCTCAGTTAAAGCACGAATGTTAAGATAATCGTTCAATGCAGACACTGCATCCGAATCGAATGTGAGATGTAAAGGAGCCGTAAGTTTCTGTATTGGGATTGCATGGTGGTCTGTCATTAGTATCTCCTTTTCAGAATCTTCGAAGGTTCTATAGTGCTCTCGTCCCTGCTAATCTTCGTGGCGAGAGGTAGTGCTAAGAGAGTAGCTTTAATACTTCGCACTTCATTTTGATTTGCCATTTCTTTTTTTTGCTTGGTGTTGCGTTTTTAACTTTATATGTGATATGGCAGCTTAAAGGGATATGTTGCTCACTCAATATGCACAGAATTATTCGGTCAGTTTAAACAAACTTTATCCTTTGATTTTTGTCAGCTCGGGCAATTATGTTTGATTAGCCTGGTTTCGATATGAGCCAAATGCTGAGCCATCAACATCTCGGCGGCATTCGAATCCCGACGCTCCAACGCATCTACAATTTCGACATGCTCATGGCCTGCACAATGCGAACAGGCGTCTGATTCAGATTGGGCGATGACCAAAGAGGTCAGCGGTACCAGGCTATACAGAAACTTTTCCAGCGGCCCGTTCCCTGCAATTGCCGCCAAGTGCAGGTGAAATTCCCCCGACAGACGAATCGCCGGGCCATGTTGCTCCCGTTCAATGCAATCGCGTTCGCACGCAATCAGTTGGCGCAACTGCCGGATTTGCGCAGATGTAGCTTGGACACACGCCAGCTTCACCACGATAATTTCAGTAACGCGACGCGCTTCCAGAATCTGCCGCGTTTGTTGGGTATTTGGCGCCGCCACTTGGGCGCGCTGGTTGGGGCGTAGGATGATTACCTGTTGGTGGGACAGCTTTGCTAACACCCGGCGAATGATGCTACGACTCACGCTAAAGGTTTCGCCCAGGTGTTCTTCGGTAAAACGGCTAGCTGGGACTATGCGTTGTTCGAGAATTGCGTCGAAAAGGCGTGTATATATGTCGTCCACCGAGGGCTTTGTACGGCGCTCTAAGCGTAGGGCTGTGAGGGACGTTTCGTTTTGCAGGGCGTGGAGTTGCGTCATGCTCGTCTCCATAAAGTCAGCTGCCTAGATAGTCGTCTGGGATGTTCAGGGCAATGCCCATGCGCTGACCTTCCTGAAGGATGTGCCGACGCATCTCGGCATTGGCCAGGGCGCTGTTCTTGTTGCGAATGGCGCGCACCACGGCTTCGTTTTCCTGCAGACGTTCGGCCAGATGTTCCGGTGAATTGCGCAGCACCTGGGCGCTTTGCTTCAGGGCATTGCTGGTCTGCTGCACCACCTTTTGGAAGATTGGGTTGGACGTCAGGGCAAACAGTTCTTCGTGAAAACCGATGTAGGCATTCATGCCCGCTTCGGCGTTGCCTTCGTCGAGGGCTTCGCGCATGTCCATCAAGGTCAGGCGCAGTTGGCCGACTTCCTTACTGCTGATGGACTGGGCCACTAGGCCGACGATGAAGGGTTCGAGGGTGTAGCGCAGTTGCAGGATATCTTCCAGGCTCGCATCCGTTACCGCATCGCTCGATTGCCGCTCGCTGATGCGGGGTTCGAGTACTACCACGCCTTTGCCGGGCATGGAGCGGACTAGGCCGAGGGTTTCCAGCACGATCACCGCTTCGCGTAGGCTCGGGCGGCTGATGCCCATCTGTTCGGCCAGTTCACGCTGGCCGGGGAGCATTTCGCCCCGGCGCCACTGGCCCCGCACGAGGGCGGCGCGCAGTTTTTCTACCACTGAATTGACGAGGGTTGAGGTGCTGATCACGTCGATGTCTCCTTCTTTTTACGAACACCAGAGCCACTGTGGGAACTGGCTTGCCTGCGATAGCGGTGTATCAGGCACAGAATTGTGTCGGCTGAAGCACCACTACCAGTCAAGCCAGTCCCCACGTTTGAACGATTTCGGCCTTGAAAGCGGGTTAGAACTCCTGATGCGCCGCTGGCAACACCGGTTTCTTGGCCTGGAAGGCATAACCTTGCTGACCCTCCAGCACTTTGTTGGCACGCTTTATATCGATGTCTTTCTCCCAGCGCGCAATAGCCACGGTGGCTACGCAGTTGCCGATCAGGTTGGTCAAGGCGCGGCCAATACCCATGAACCAATCCACCGCCAGTACCAGCACCAGGCCCACGACCGGAATCGCCGGGATCGCCGTGAGTGTCGCCGCCAAAATCACCAGTGCCGAACCGGGGATGCCGTGGGCGCCCTTGGAGGTGATCAGCGACACCAGCAGGATGGTCAGCAGGTCGGTCATCGACAGCGGTGTGCCGGTGGCGTTGGCGATAAATACGATGGCCAGGGTCAGGTAGATGGAGAAGCCGTCAAGGTTGAACGAATACCCCGTCGGAATCACCAGGCCCACGGTGGAACTGCCTATCCCCAGGTGTTCGAGTTTGCGCATGACTTGCGGCAGTACCGCGTCGGAGGAGGCGGTGCCCATGACGATCAGCAGTTCTTCGCGCAAGTACTTGAGCAGCGGCAGCATGCGCAACCCTGAAACGCGCATCACCAGGCCGAGGATCAGCGCGACGAACGCGAAGCAGGTCAGGTAGAACAAGCCCACCAGGCTGCCCAGATGCTGCAGCGAATCCAGGCCGTAGGTGCTGGTGGTGAAGGCGATCGCGCCGAATACGCCGATCGGCGCCAGGCGCACGATCATGCCCATGATGCGGAAAATCACATGGCTCAGCTCATTGATCAGCCGCGTGATGCCGCTGGCCGCTTCGCCCACCAGATTCAGCGCACTGCCGAACAACACCGAGAACAACAGCACTTGCAGCACGTTGTTATCGGCAAAGGCGCCGATCACCGAGTTGGGGATCAGGTCCATCAGGAACTGGCTGGTGCCTTTGATGTGCTGGCCCTTGTCGGCCAGTTCATTCAGACCGGCGGAGGACAGTTGCTCCAGGTGGATATTGGCGCCTTGGCCGATACCGGTGCTGAACGCCATGATCAGGCCGATCACCAGGGCAATGGTGGTGAGCACTTCAAAGTAGATCACCGACTTGAGGCCGATGCGCCCGACCTTCTTCAGGTCGCCGGCACCGGAAATACCGCTGACCACCACGCAGAACACGATCAGGCCAATCAGCATTTTGATCAGCTTGATAAAACCGTCACCCAAGGGTTTGAGTTGCGAGGAGAATTCGGGAAGGGCCAGGCCGCAGACGATGCCAAGCATCAGGCCAATCACGACTTGCAGGAAAATCGAACGCGAACACCATCTGAGCATGGGAGGGATCTCTATTCGGTGCCCTAGTGGTTCTAGAGCCTAATTGTTGTGGTCATACCGGTAAATCCAATGCATAAACCTAGTCTACGTCCGGTTTTTTTTATAAAACAAGTGACAATTTGACGACTTACTCTCTCCGGTCATACCAGTTCGTTGCTTCGGTTTATGCTTGAGCGGTCAGGTGGGAGAATTTTTTGGCCCAGGAAAACTCTGAAAGACTTCCTGACTTGGCAAAATCTCCGGACACCAGTCGCCGAGCTTTTCGATGATTAAACAAATGACCTTAGCCGACGCCGAATACGCCGGCAAACGCAAGCAGCCCTGTAAGGAATTGTTCCTGATCGAAACGGATCAGGTGTTGCCCTGGAAGGGTTTGATTGCTCTGATTGAGCCCTATTATCCAAAAGGCGAAGGTAGCCGTCCCGCCTACCCATTGATGGCGATGCTGCGTGTTCATCTGATGCAGAACTGGTTCGGCTACAGCGATCCAGCGATCGAAGAGACGCTGTATGAGACGACCATCCTGCGTCAGTTTTGCGGTCTGAGCCTGGAGCGAATCCCGGACGAAACTACCATTCACAACTTCCGTCGTCTGTTGGAAAAGCACGAGTTGGCGACCGGAATTCTAGGCGTAATTGGCGCAGTCATCGATCTCGGCCTGATAGATCCGATCACCTTTGTTGTGCTGTTTTAGCGTTAACCATTTGCCTGCCGGACACTGGAAACGCTCGTGTCCGGCCTCATAGGTAAAGTCTTTTCGCTCAAAGAACTGTTCTTCCTGACTGCAAGGTTTTATTGGGCGGTACATAGGCCGTAATCGAAGCATCCTCGCAGGTCTGAAACTGCTGGCCGTTGGAGTAGCCGGCATCGGCTGGGCCTGTCCGCTCATCTTGCTGTAACTCTGCTTTGGCGGCCTTGGCCATCGGCTCCAGTTGCTTTCGGTCATCGCCATTCTGGGTGACTTCATGATGCAAAATCAGGCAATGCTCGGCGTCCATGACTGTTTGCACGTTGTAGGCCACACATGGCGCTTTGGCCGTGCGCATCATTCGGGCATCGCTTTCATGGGTGTTGAACTGCTCGATGCCCATCGAACTCATCAGTGCCTGGTAACTCTGATTATCCTGTTGTCGAGCCTTAAGCTCCGTCAGGGCTGCTTTGATTGCGCTGCGATCAATTCTCTCTGTGGTTTCAGCCTTGTCGGCCTCATCCAGCTCGGCCAGATACTGAGCTATGCGCTTATCTAGTTTTTCTTCCTGGCGCTTGAGTTGCTTCAAATCACATGACGCCGTGAGGATGCGACCGCCTGAACCTTGCTGCCGTCGATGACCACTCGCCGGCGATCTAGCCTGCCGTGCGACAAAACCAAACGAAAGCACTGCAGGTCGCGATGGAGGCGGGTTTATTGTCCTTGTGAAAATCGGCGATGGTTTTGAGGTCGGGCTTGAGCCGGTTGATCAGCCATATCACTTCGATGTTGCGCTGACTCTCGGCTTAAAGACGTCGCGATGAGCGAATCCGCTGAGAATATCCCTAGAGGCAGAGTTTTAGCTGATCGGCGGGATCAGAAGCATGGCGCCCCGTGTTTTTTGAAATCACTTTATCGAAGCCCGGTTGCACCAGATCCGGCTTGGCAACGTACAGGTCAATGACGCGAACGAGATGATCCTCGGGGATCAACTCTTCCAACGAGACCGGGAATAGGCTGGTCTGGCTACGGGATTCGCCCTGGATATACGCCATAGCGAAAAATGCTCGGTAATTCTTTCAATACATAGCATTTTCTTTTAGCTCTGCGCAGTTTGCTAGGTTTTAACACAGTCTGCCATGGGTCTTTTTGAGATTCAAATGGTGGAATCGGTAGGCCGTTGAAACGATGCACTGTGGCTGGCGGACCATTGTGACAATGCGTTGGAAAAAATATTCCACTAAAAATAATTCTGGAATAAATATTGATTGGCGCCGCTGAACGTTCTAGTCTGCTCCCACCAAGAGCGTTTGCCGTCGCCACGGCGGCACAACGCAGGCTGATAAAAATAACAGGAGCCAGCATGGGCCAGA